>CAYVPL010000010.1:0-24961 GCA_964453755.1 uncultured Planctomycetales bacterium | reverse complement strand
AGAACACGGCCAATCGGATTCTCGCCAATCAAGAACTGCAGACCATGATCCAGGCGATCGGCGCCGGCATCGGCGACGACTTTGACCCGGAAAAATCGCGGTACGGCAAGATCATCATCATGACCGACGCGGACGTGGACGGCTCCCACATCCGCACGCTGATCCTGACGTTCCTGTTCCGCCAGATGCGTTCGCTGATCGACAGCAACCGCGTCTTCGTGGCCTGCCCGCCGCTCTACCGCGTGCAGAAGAAGGGCGCGAAGGAGTACCGGTACATTCACGACGAGGATCAACTGCGTCTCGCGCTGACCGATTCGGTGACCGCGCAGGCGCGCCTGCACGCGCCCGGAGTGGAGGTGGTCGAAGGCGAGCGCCTGCGCCTGATCCTGTCCCAGCTGCAGCGCCTCGATCGTGCGGTGGGCGGCATGCGCATGGAGCGCCGCGGTGCCGGCGCCGCCGATTTCCTGGCGCAGGCCGACGATGCCGGCGAACTGCCGCTCGCGGTCGGCGTGGACCTGGCGACGCGCAAGCGCGTCTTCTTCCGCAGCGGCGCCGAACTCGAGTCCTGGCGCGCCGCGCAGGGAGGGCGTCCGGTGTGGAGCGACGGCGCCGACGGCGGCGCGGCGCGCGAGAACGCCGAGTTGCTGGTCTATCACCTGCACGAGGGCGCGATGGCGCAGTCGGCGATCAAGGCGCTGCGCGAGGCCGGCTTTCCGGTCCTTGCCTCAGCCGGCTCTGCCGGCTCAGGTAAGGGTGAATCCTCTTCCTCTTCTCCTCCCTCTTACCGTGTCGAAACCGGCAAAGAAGAGCGCCTCGCCGCCACCGCGCTCGACCTAGTACAGGTCTTCCGCGAGATCGCGATGAAGCAGGTGGACGTGCAGCGCTACAAGGGCCTCGGCGAAATGAACCCGGATCAATTGTGGGAATCCACCATGGATCCCGCGCGCCGCCGCCTCAAGCGCATCCGCCTCGAGGACGCCTTCGAAGCCGACCGCACCTTCGCCATGCTGATGGGCGACGAGACCGAGCCGCGCCGCCTGTACATCGAGCAGCACGCGCACGAAGTGGCGAATTTGGACGTGTAGAACCGCCGGGAAATCCCCTTGAGGGGGTAGTCTCCTGGTCGTAGTGAAATGAGTAGGAACTCATTCATAGGAGGCTGGCATGGGACCTGCTCCCGGAATTCTCGCGTTCTCACTCTTCTTGCTCTCCCCGACGGCCACCGCGCAGGAGCCTGCGCAGCAGCCGGCCTCCGCGCTCGAAGCTTTGCGCGCAGGGGCCGCGGAAACGGCCGCGTCTGCGCCGAGTTCGGCTGAGCGCGCCGCTCTTACGGCGGCCTCCTCGCCCGCGCTCGAGCATCTGCGGGCCGCCGACGTGCATCTGACCGATCACGAAGTCAAGCTCATCGCAATCACGGCCGGCGTGGTGCTGCTGCTCGTGATTCTGCTCTGACCCCGGACCGGCGCTCGGGGCTAAAGCGCCTTCCTGCGGCCGCTGATGAGGCGCAGCAGGACCATGATGATGGCAATGACCAGGAGAACGTGAATGAAGCCTCCCATGGTGTTCGAAGATACGTAGCCCAATAGCCAAAGAGTGATCAAAACGACGGCGATCGTGTAAAGCATTTCACACTCATCCTACTTGCGCTCGGTTATCGTGCACAGAAATGATTCACAATTCCTGCATCGTCATGATCGCCGCAGTGCTGGCGAGCTGCTCCAACGCCGCCACGACTCACTATCCGCTCAGCGAGAGCGCCGTTCTGCTCGAAGTGCCGGTCATCCGTCAGGATCAACTCTTCGACTGCGGCATGGCGGCCGTGTCCGCGCTCTGCGCCTATCACGGCGTGGAGCCGGAAGCAGCAGCCTCCGCCGACTTGGCGGCGCTCGCCGAGGCCAGCCAGGGCTTGAGTGGCGGCGAGGTGCGCGCATTCCTCGAGGCGCAAGGCTTCGAGACGCTGCTCTTCCGCGGCACGCTGGATCACTCTGAGACGGGCGCGTTGCGCCATCTCGATGCAGGGCGCCCCTTGCTGGTCATGATCTCCTTCGACGCGGGCGAGCTCTTTCATTATTGTCTCCTCGTCGGCTACGACCCGGGCATGGACACGGTGCATCTGCTCGATCCGCGCCGCGGCTTGGTGTTGCTCCCGACGGCGCGCTTCGAGCAAGTCTGGCGGCCTGCGGAGCGCTTTTCTCTGATTGCTCTTCCTCGCCAGGGGAATGTGAGTACCCTGTAATGATCACAATCCTCACTTTTCAGCTTTCATGAACCAATTCCTTCGCAATTCCCTCTCCGTCCTGGCCGTCTCCCTCGTCGTCTCTCTCACTTCCTCCGCCGCCTCAGCCCAGGAACCCGCGCGGCAGGGGGCGAACGACTCCGCGCTCGAATCTCTGCGCGCTGGCGCCGTGAACGACTCTGGCCTCGTCCTGGCCGCTACCGACCGCGACGTTCTCGCCGCGGCCGCGGCCGCCGCGCCCGTGCTCGAAACGCTGCGCGCCACCGACATGAACTTCTCCGACCACGAGCTGGAAATCATCCTCGTGACCGTCGCGGTGGTCGTTCTGCTGGTCGTGCTGCTCTAGGCGCGGCGCTCAGCGCGCAATCTGATAGACCACGAACGCAGCCGCGTAAGCCAGCGCCGTCATGTAGGCGAGCATGAAGATCGGCCAGCGCCATCCGCCCGTTTCACGACGGGCCGCCGCGACGGTGGACAGGCAGAGCAGCGCGTAGACGTAGAAGGCCAGCAGCGAGTAGGCGCTGGCCGCGCCCATGCGCGGGCGTCCGGTCTGCGGATCGTTCGCGCGCAGAGTTTCGGCCAGGCCTAGGCCGTCGCCTTCCTCGGCGTCGCCGGGGTGCGCGTAAATCTGCGCCATGGTGCTGATCATCAACTCGCGCGCGGCGAAGGAGCCGATCAGGCCGACGTTGATCTTCCAATCGAAGCCCAGCGGCGCCGTGACCGGCTCGAAGGCGCGGCCGACGTCGGCAGCGAAGGAATTCTCGATGCGCGCCTGCCGCGCTTCGGCGGCCGTGGCTCCGGGCGCCGCGGGCGTGCGCGGGAAGTTCAGGAAGAGCCACAGCACGATCGAGCCGATCAGAATCACGCTGCCCGCGTCCTTCAGGAACACGCGCACCCGCGACCAGGTCTGCGTCAGCACCGACTTGAAGGACGGCCAGCGGTACGGCGGCAGCTCCAGATAGAAAGGCAGGCTGGCGCCGCGCAGCATGCCGCGCTTGAAGAGCGCCGCAAAGAGCACCGCGCTGACGCCGCCGAGCAGGTACAGGCCCAGCAAAGTCAAACCTTGCAAGGTGAACCACCCGAGCACCGGCGTGGCCGGCACGAACGCGGCGATCAGCACCGCGTAGACCGGCAGGCGGGCGCTGCAGGTAGCGAAGGGCGCGACCAGGATAGTGGCGAGACGGTCGCGCGGGCTGGGAATCGTGCGCGTCGCCATGATGCCCGGCACCGCGCACGCATAAGAGGACAGCAGCGCGATGAAGCAGCGGCCCTCGAGTCCGGCCCAGCCCATCACGCGATCGACCACGAAGGCCGCGCGCGCCAGATAGCCGCTGGCTTCGAAGAAGTGAATGAGCGCGAAGAGCAGCGCAATCTGCGGCACGAAGACCACCACCGCGCCGACGCCGCGCACGACGCCGTCCGCCAGCAGCTCCGCGGCCAGGCCGCCGCCGGGCCACGCGGCGAGAATGCCGTCGGCGAAACCGTCCATCGTGCCGCTGAAGAAATCCATCGCCGGCTGCGCCCACGAGAAGATCGCTTGGAAGAACGTGGCGACGAAGGCCAGGAACACGAGCAGACCGAGCACGGGATGCAGCAGCACGCGATCCATGCTGCGCGTGGTCTCGCTGGGCCCGGGCGCGCGCCGCTGCGCCGCCGCCAGAATCTGGTCCGCCCACACGAAGCGCGTGGCGGGGCTGGCGCCGGCGGCGGGCGGCGGAATCGCCGGACCGCTCGGCACCACCTTCGGCCAGGCCGCCGGATCTGACAACAGCGCGCGCAGATCGTCCAATCCGAGCCCGCGATTGCCCACCACGCCCACGACCGGCAGGCCGAGCAGACTGCGCAGGCGGAAGAGATCGAGCTCGCCGCCGCGCGCCTTCAACTCGTCCACCATCGTCAGAACCATCAAGGTGGGAAGCCCGAGCGCCAGCACTTCTGCCAGCATCGGCAGCGAGCGCGCGAGCGTCGTGGCGTCGGCTACGAAGAGCACGCCGTCCGGCTTGCGCTCGCCGTCGAGTTCGCCGCGCAGCACGCGCACCGCCACGCTTTCGTCCTCGCTGATGGCGTCGAGCGAGTAGAGGCCCGGCAGATCGTTGACCCACACCGGCGCCGCCCCCGCGTCCAGGTGCAGCACGCGCCCGGCGCGCCGGTCCACGGTGACGCCGGGATAGTTCCCGGTCTTCGCGCGCAGGCCAGTGAGGGCGTTGAAGAGCGTGGTCTTGCCGCTGTTCGGACTGCCGACCAGCGCCAACTGCAGGAACTCGCTCATGCCAGCGCTTCGACCACGATGCGGCGCGCCTCGCGCGGGCGCAGGCAGATCATGGCCCCGCGCGCCCACACCACGAGCGGGCCGCGAAAGGGAGCCTGCCGCTCGAAGCGCACTTCGGTGCCCGGCGCGAAGCCCAGCGTGTAGAGGCGCTCGGCCGCGAAGTCGTGACCTTCCACGCGCACCACCCGCGCCACGAGGAGGCGGGGGATGTCAGCAAGGGTCAGAAGCGGGGCCGGCGGGCTGTGTTGAGACAACTTCTCAATTGTAGGCGTGGGGGAGAGCCGTGGAAGGCCCCGCCTTCCTAACATGGCTGCGCCCATGGCCGAACCCCGCTCCTCCAAGCAGGCCGCCGGCGAGGCCGCCGCCCGCCTGGTGAAAAACGGCATGAAATTGGGCCTGGGAACCGGCTCCACGGTCGAGTTTTTCCTGCAGGCCTTGGCCGCGCGGATTCAGAAGGAGGGTCTGCAGGTGATCGGCGTGCCGACCAGCAAGGCCACCGCCGAGCGCGCCGAGGCCCTGGGCATTCCGCTGACCGATCTCGAGCGCACGCCGGACTTGGATCTGGTGGTGGACGGCGCCGACGAGGTGGACGGCGAGTTTCGCCTGGTGAAGGGCGGCGGCGGCGCGCTGCTGCGCGAGAAAATCGTGGCCGCGGCCGGCAAGCGCGTGGTGATTCTGGTCGGCGCGGGCAAGCGCGTCGAGCGCCTCGGCACCAGTTTCATGCTGCCGGTGGAGATCACCCCCTTCGGCGCAAGCGCGACTCGGCGCAAAGTGGAGGCGCTCGGACCCTGCACCGCCTTCCTGCGCACCGCCGCCGACGGCCAGCCCTTCCGCACCGACAACGGCAATCTGATTTTGGATTGCCGATTCCCGAAAGGGATTGCGCATCCGGCCAACCTGCATCGCAAGCTGGCGGAAACGCCGGGCGTGGTGGAGGTCGGGCTGTTCCTCGACCTTTGTCACGCCGTGGTCGAAGGCCGCGACGACGGCACGGTGCAAATTCTCGAACGCCCCGCCCCCTGAGCCGTCCATGGACGCCTGGAAAGACATGTACGAGCTGGATCCGGAGGCCCTGGGCCGCCGTCTCATTTCTCACGTCGGCATGGACACGTGGCCCGCCGTGCACGAAGCGCTGGCGCTGGCCGTCGAGCGGCATGCCGGCCAGAAGCGCAAGGGCGCCGGCGAGCCGGCCGCGGCGCACGCGATTCGCAGCGCGCTGATTTTGCGCGAAGTCGCCGAGCAGAAGCAGGCCGCCATCTTGTGCGCCGCGCTGCTGCACGATCTGGTGGAGGACACGCCGACTTCCCAGGACGAGATCGAGGACCGCTTCGGCTCGCAAGTCGGGGACCTGGTGCGGGCGCTGACCTATCCGCCGCTGCGCGAAGGCGAGAGCAAGGCGCAACGCAACGCGCGCTACTTCGAGCACCTGCGCTGGGAGGGCCGCGACGCGCAGATCGCGAAGAGCGCCGACCGCCTCGACAACGTGCTGACGATGGAGGGCGCGTTCACGGCGGAAGGCGCCGCGGATTATCTGCGCGAAACGCGCGCCGCCGTCCTGCCGCTGACGCTGGCCTGCAACACCGCCCTGTATCACGCGCTCGATCGCGCCCTGGCGGCGGCGGAGCGGCGGCACGGGCTGGCGGGCTGAGCCGCCGCGCGGCTAGAATCGCCGCGATTTCTCCGGGGTTGCCCGCCGCGAGCCATGAAAGAACTGGTCAGTCAAGCCGCCGAGCTCGAACGCCGCCTGGAGCAGATCCGGGGGCGTCTTTGACTATCCGTCGAAGAAGCGGCGCAAGGATGAATTGGACGCGGCCATGTCCGCCGAGGGCTTCTGGGACCGACCGGAAACCGCGCGCAAAGTCATCGCGGAACTGAAGCCGCTCAAGGCGCTGGTCGAGCCGGTCGAGCAGGCCGCGGCCGCGCTCGCGGACGTGCGCACCCTGGCCGAGCTCGGCGAGGACGTCGGGGCCGATGAGGTCGAGGCCGACATGCAAGCCGCGATCGCCTTGTCCGAGCGCCTGCTGCACCAGCTGGATTTCAGCCTGATGCTCGGCGGCGAGCACGACCACCGCAGCGCTTATCTGACGATTCAGGCCGGCACGGGCGGCCTGGACGCCTCCGACTTTGCCGAGATGCTGATCCGCATGTACATCCGCTGGGGCGAGCGCCGCGGCTACAAGGTGGAGACGCTCGAACTGAATTACAGCGACGAAGGCGGCCTGCGCTCCGGCACGCTCGGCATGCATGGCGCCTACGCCTACGGCTACCTGAAGGCCGAGCGCGGGGTGCACCGCCTGGTGCGCATTTCGCCCTACGACGCGCAGAACCGCCGCCAGACTTCCTTCGCCGCCGTCGAGGTAACGCCGGAGTTCGACGACGAGGCGCCGATTGACATTCGGTCCGACGATCTGGAGATCGGCACGTTCCGCGCCAGCGGCGCCGGCGGCCAGCACGTCAACAAGACCGAATCGGCCATCCGCATCGTGCACAAGCCGACCGGATTGATCGTGGCCTGCCAGAACGAGCGCAGTCAGCACCAGAACAAGGCCACGGCGCTCAAGATGCTGATGGCCAAGTTGTACGAACTGCGCGAGCGCGATCGCGACGAGGAGTTGCGCCAGCTCTACGGCGTGAAGGGCGAGATTTCCTGGGGGCACCAGATCCGCTCGTACACCCTGAATCCCTACCAACTTGTGAAGG
Source organism: uncultured Planctomycetales bacterium (assembly GCA_964453755.1). Classification (GTDB taxonomy): domain Bacteria; phylum Planctomycetota; class UBA1135; order UBA1135; family UBA1135; genus JAQBVK01. Next base: position 17,756 of record CAYVPL010000010.1, on the reverse strand, counting down.
ACCACCGCACCGGCCACGAGACCGGCAACACGCAGGCCGTCCTCGACGGAGAGATCGATGACTTCATGGAAACCTACCTGCGCTCCCGCACCTCGAAGTGAAGCCATGGATCGCATCCCCGTGAAGCGCGCGTTGCTCTCCGTCTTCTACAAGGACGGAGTGGTGGAGTTGGGACGCGCCCTGATCGCGTCCGGCGCCGAAATCCTGTCCACGGGCGGCACGCTCAAGGCGCTGCGCGAGGCCGGCGTGGCGGCGACGGAAGTCGCGGACTGGACCGGCTTTCCGGAGATGATGGACGGCCGCGTCAAGACGCTGCATCCGAAGATCCACGGCGGCCTGCTGGCGCGGCGCGACGACGCAAAGCACCGCGCCTCGATGGAGGAGCACGGCATCGGCGCGATTGATCTGGTGGCGGTGAATCTCTATCCCTTCGAAGAAACGGCGGCGTCCGGGGCGGAGCGCGCGGAGATCGTCGAGAAGATTGACATCGGCGGGCCGTCCATGCTGCGCTCGGCGGCGAAGAACCACGACTTCGTCGCGGTGCTCTGCGATCCGGCCGACTACGCGGCAGTGGCGGAGGAAATCCGCGGCGGCGGCACCACGCTGGCCACGCGCCGGCGCCTGGCGGCCAAGGTGTTCGCGCGCACCGGCGCCTACGACTCCGCGATCGCGCGCTGGATGGCCGACGATTCCGGCGCGGGCGCGCTGCGCTACGGCGAGAACCCGCATCAGAGCGCCACCTTCGTCGCCGACGTGCCGGCGCGGGGGCTGGGCGCGGCCCGCGTGCTCGAGGGCGGCAAGGAATTGTCCTACAACAATTGGCTGGACCTCGACGGCGCGGCCGGCTGCGCGCAGGATCTGCCCGCGCCCGCGGCGGTGGTGGTCAAGCACACCAATCCCTGCGGCGCCGCGCTGGGCCGCGACGCCGCCGACGCGCTGACCCGCGCCTGGGACGGCGATCCCGTCTCCGCGTTCGGCTCGGTGATCGCGCTCAACGTGCCCTTCACGCGCGCCGCCGCCGAGGTGCTGGCCGCGCCGAATCACTTCGTCGAACTGATCGCGGCGCCGTCCTTCGACGCGGATGCCGTCACTCTGCTGCGCACCGGCCCCAAGTGGGGCAAGAATCTGCGCCTGGTGGAAATTCCGGAGCTGGGCAGCGGCCGGCCGCGCGCGCAGGCCGAGGCGCGCCGCGTGTGGGGCGCGACTCTCGTGCAGTCCAGCGACGATTCCTCCGGCAACACGGAAGCCTTCAAGGTGGCGGGCAAAGTCGCGCTGCCGGCCGGGCGCGAGGCCGATCTGCGCCTGGCTCAGACGCTGGCGAAGCACCTGAAGTCCAACGCCATCGCGCTGGTCAAGGACGGCATGCTGGTTGGCGCCGGCGCCGGCCAGATGAGCCGCGTGGACTCCTCGCGGCTGGCGGTGGAGAAGGCTGGGGCGCGCGCGGCGGGATCGGTGGCTGGCAGCGACGCATTCTTCCCTTTTCCAGACGGTCCGGAGTTATTGGCCGCGGCCGGGGTGGTCGCCATCGTCCAGCCCGGAGGCTCGGTCAAGGACGCGGAGGTGACCGCCGCCTGCGACGCGCGCGGAGTGTGCATGGCGCACACCGGAGTGCGACACTTCCGGCACTAGATGCCCCCCGCGCCTCCAGCTCCGTGGCGGCCCGCCGTTCTGGCGGCGCTCGGGCTGATGTGGCTGCCGCACCTGCTGCCCTTCGTCTTCGGGCCTCTCACCGAGTCCCCTGAAGGCGTCGGCCTCTATCTCCGGTACTTCGCGGTGCTGCCGGGCTTTCTCGCCGGCGCCTCGCTGTCCGACTCCGCGCTGCTCAGCTGGCTGACGATGGGCGTGGCCACCGGCGCGGTGTTTCTGCTGGTGGCCCAGTGCTGGCGGGCCTTCCCTCCGCGCGGCCGCCTGGTTTTCGCGCTGCTGTGCCTGATCGGCTTCAGTGCGAACGGCCTGATGATTGGTTCGGCGCTGCGGGCGTAGCGCGCGCGGCGGCGGGAGTTCAATATAGTAGGCTGCGCTCAGCCAACCATAAGGCGCGAGTCACATGTCCATCGACACCGACGCCAATCGCGACCAGCCGACAGAGCTAGTCCTTGCAGTGGTTTGCCCTGTCGGGGCAGATAAGTCTCTTCTGGCTAGGATCATCAAGAACCGCCTCTCGGCCTATGACTACAGGCTTGTTGAAATCAAAGTGAGCCAAATTATTCAAGAAATTGCCAAGATAGACACAGAAAATACAAAGGGTGAATTAGAGCGAATCTCGACTCTAATGAATCATGGTAATCGCATCCGTCAAAGCACTCGAGATAACGCGACACTGGCAAAACTTGCCGCTGGCCAGATACGCCTCTCCAGGGCGGGCAACCCGGATCGAGTAAAGATCGTTCGTGTCGCATATCTCATCAATTCGATCAAGCATCCTGACGAGGTCTATGAGTTGAGAAAGATCTATGGGGACGGCTTCTTCTTGTTTGCGCTACATTCCGATGTCGAGAGACGTTCTACGTTCCTAAAGGAACGAGATCGCGGTGCGAGGGACGCGAGCGTGGCGAAACTAATTGCTCGAGATGAGAGCGAGGACAAAGGGCACGGCCAGAATACTCGCGATGCCTTTCATCTTGCAGACTTTTTCGTTCATTATGACGGTGATGAAGACAAGCTTAGCCAGTCCGTTGACCGGGCAATTAAGCTAATATTTGGCCATCCTTACTTAACCCCAACTTTCAATGAGTACGCAATGTTCACGGCGTATACCAGCTCACTGCGAAGCGCAGACCTATCACGACAGGTAGGCGCAGTAGTTGCAGTTGATGAGGAAATCATCGCCCTCGGAGCCAATGACTGTCCCCGTTTCGGAGGAGGGCTCTACTGGCCGCAATTTGACCAGGAGACGAAGTCAATAACGGATTTCCCCCTTGGAAGGGATCACACGAGAGGCTACGATTCAAATGAGCGCAGAAAGAGAGAAATGAAGTCCGCCATCCTCGCACGACTTAGTCGATCTGTGCGAAAGTCTGTGAGGCGGAATATCGCCAATAGTGGGCTAGATGACATCATTGAATTTTCGCGGGCAGTGCATGCCGAAATGGAGGCATTGTTGGCCTGCGCTCGACGAGGAATTAGCACCGCGAACGGCGTACTTTTCTCCACAACATTACCATGTCATAATTGCGCCAAGCATATTCTAGCCGCCGGGATCAAGAAGGTGGTATTTGTTGAGCCCTATCCTAAGAGTCGGACGTTTGAGATGCATGACGAGGCCACTACCTACGGCTCCGAGGAGAGGACCAGCAAATTACTCTTTAGGCCTTTCATAGGTGTCGGCCCACGCAGTTTTATTAGCCTCTTCTCGTTGCGTCTCGGCTCAGGAACAAGATTGGTTCGAAAGCGTGGCGGTAACGTGATCGCATGGGATCCATTGAGTAAAGTACCACGACTCAAAATGCTGCCCGCTTCTTACCTTCAACTTGAGGATCTTGCCGCTACGAAGGCGGCAAGAGCAGTAAAAACCTACAGCCGTAAGGAGGATTGAACAGTGAAGCGTACTGCAAGGAGAGAAAAATTGGTGATAAGGCAGAATCTTCTGGTCGAGATCGAGCGACAGATCGATCTGAACAAGAGTCTTGCTAATTGGCAGCGAGCCTACTTCCATGTCGCTGTGACCAACTCGAATCGGCGCATTGCCAACAGGCAGTCACGAGTGGTAGCACGAAGTAATGCGTCGCGTTAATCAAATTTATCGATTGCGCATGCGCATGACGATGCCCAGCAAGTAGTTCAATCTCGATCATTAATTGACCGGCGTAGCCCATCGTCCGTGCTAACGCCTAGGGCTCTTGAACGGCGTAGCCGTCCGAGCCAGCACAGCAGGGCCAGCGCGCCGAGCGGAAGCCACACGATGCGGAACTCGGCCTGGATCACGTTCCAGCCGCGCTCCGAGAAGAAGTTCTGCACGCCCAGCGGCGAGATCGGAATCACGTTGCCCGGCAGCACGTGCCGGGAATTGTCAAAGGGCGCGAAGAAGGCCACGCCGCGGTTGCCGGTGGTGAAGCCGTCGAGGACGCCGTGGCTGACGGTGCAGAGGAAGAAGTAGACGCCGCGCCAGGATTTCTCGCCGGGCGTCAGAGGGTCGCGGCGCACGATCCACGCCAACAGCAGCGCCCAGGCCAGCGCGAAGAAAATGGAGTGCGTGAAGCCGCGGTGGCCCCAGAAGCTGCGGCTGGGCACGCCCGCGTAATGGCCCCACACGTCCGCGTCGGGCACCACTGAGCAGACCATGCCGAGCGCCAGCGACTTGCGAAAGCCGATGCGCGGCGCCGCCATCGCGGCCAGCGCGCCGGCGGTGAAGACGTGCGTGAATAGTGAGGCCAAGAGAGTGCGGGGCTAGAGCCGTGCCAGAAGACCCGCGACCTGGTCGCGCACCTGATCCCGGACTGCGCGAAACTCCGCCGGCTCCAGCGCGCGCGGATCGGGAATCTGCCAATCCTCGCGCAGCCGCGCAGGCAGATGCGGGCAGGCGTCGCCGCAGCCCATGGTCACGACGGCGTCCCACGCGCCTGGCGGCAGATCGGCCAGGGACTTCGACCGGTGGGCGGCGAGGTTGTAGCCAAGTTCGGCCATCGCCTCGATGGCGCGCGGATTGACGGCGCCGGAGGGCCGCGAGCCGGCACTGTGCGCCTCCACGCGCGCGCCGCCCAGCATCCGGGCGAAAGCCTCCGCCATCTGGCTGCGGTTGCTGTTCTCGACGCACACGAACAGGATTCTCTTCGCCACCCGCGCCAGTTTAGACTCCTTCCGTGGCCGTCTCCGAGCTCAAGATCGAACTCTCCTGGTCCGCCAGCCGCGCGCGGGAGTTCGAGCGCTGCCGGAAGGAGTACTGGTTCGCGCGCTACGCCTCCTGGGGCTGGTGGAAGGAATCCCCGCCGGCCGCGCGCTGGCAGGTGGCCACCCTCGCGCGTCTCACGAGCCTGCCGGCCTACGCCGGCGATTGCGTGCATCGCGCGGTGGCGCGCTGGTTCGACCGGCGGCGCGCCGGCACCACGATGACGGCGGCGGAGCTGAACGAAGAAGCGGTCGCGCTCTTCCGCGAGGGCTGGCGCCAGTCGCAGGGCTGGGGTCCCGCTTCGCGGCCCAAGCGCGACACCACGCACCTGCAGGAGCATCACTTCGGCCTGCCGCTGCCCAAGGAGCGCACCGACGCCATCCGCGAGCTGCTCGAGCGCTGCACCCGCAACTTCGCCGAGGCTCCGGCGCTGGCGCCCGCGCGCGCCGCGCACCCGGACCACTGGCGCGCCCTCGAGGAACTGGACTCTTACAAATTCCTCGGCACCAAGATCTACGCGGTGCCGGATTTCGCGTACCTCGACGGCGAGACCCTGCACATCTGGGACTGGAAGACCGGCACGCCGCGCCCCGAGGACGACTTCCAGCTGCTGAGCTACGGCCTCTACGCCTGCGAACGCTGGAGCCAGGAGCCGGAATCCATCGTGCTGCACGCGGCCTATCTGGCCAGCGGCGAAGTCAAAACCACGCCCGTCACGATCGAGGCGCTGTCGCAGGCGCAGGACCGCGTGTCCGAGAGCCTGCGCGCGATGATGGACTCTCACTACGATCCCGAGGCCGATCCTCTCGTGCCCGCGCACTGGACCGCCACGCCGGAGGCCGCGAAATGCGGCGGCTGCCGCTTCCGCGGCATCTGCGACGCCTCCGCGGCGAAGTGAGACGTTCATGAGCCTGCTGTCCTCCGCCGGCGTGGACGCCGCCTCGGCGCGGATCAGCGGGAAGGTGCTGCGCACGCCGGTGGCGGCGAGCCGCACGCTGGACGGATTCCTCGGCCACCGCCTCCTCTTCAAGTGCGAGAATCTGCAGCGCGTCGGCGCCTTCAAGGCGCGCGGCGCGCTGAACACTCTGCTGTGGATGCAGGAGCAGGGCCGTCTGCCGCAGCGCGCCATCGCGTACAGCAGCGGCAATCACGCGCAGGCCGTGGCCTGGGCCGCATCGGAATTGGGAATCCAGTCCGAGATCTACATGCCCGAGGCCAGCAGCGCGGTGAAGCGCGCCGCCACGGAGGCCTACGGCGCGCGCCTGCATCTGCGCGCCAGCCGCGCCGCGATGGAGCGTGAAGCCGAGGCCGCGGGCGCTGCGCCGGGCTGCGCGCTGGTGCCGCCCTACGATCACGACGAGATCATCCACGGCCAGGGCACCGCGGCGGCCGAGGCGCTGGAAGATCATCCCGAAGCGGAAGCGGTCTTCGCGCCGGTCGGCGGCGGCGGCCTGCTCTCGGGCACGACGCTGGCGGTGAAGGGCGCGGGGCCGGGGCCCGGCGGCGCGCCGCGCCTGGTCTTCGGCGGCGAGCCGCTGCTGGCGAACGACGCCGCGCGCACGCTGCGCGAGGGCAAGTTGTTCCGCTGGGACGAACCGCAGCCGACCATGGCCGACGGCGCGCGGACGCTGTCGCTGTCCGAGCGAACCTGGAAAATCGTCAAACAGGCCGACGGCATCTTCGAGATCGAGGAGGAGGAACTCGCGCGCTGGACACAGTGGCTCGTGCATCTGCTGAAGCAGCAGATCGAGCCCACCGGCGCGCTGGGCATGGCCGCCGCCGCGCGCTGGCTGGCGCAGCAGCCCGCGCGCCCGCGCCGCACCGTGCTGGTGATCCTCTCCGGCGGCAACGCCGACGCGGCCACCATGCGCCGGGTGTGGCAGACCGATCATCTGGCGCAGCCGCCAGGCCTTACACTGAAATGATGCTCCCCCTCCTGCTGCTCGGCGCCCTGCTCGCGCCCCAGATCCAGGAGGATTGTCAAAAGGACGTGGCCTTCGCGCTCGACGCGCTCGAGGAGAAATGCGGCAAGTTCTTCGAGTTGAAAGGCATTGACTGGAAGGCGGTGCGCAAGGAGATGAGCGCCGCGGCGAAGGAGGTCCGGACGGAGCAGGAGGAGTACGTTCTGCTGACGCGGCTGCTCGCGCGCCTGCGCGACGGACACGCGCGGGTCGAGAAAGGTTCGCAGGGTTCCGGTCAGACCTGGCCGGAGGACGCGCCCTTCGGCGGGTCGCGCGGCGATTCCGGCATGGGTTGGTGCCGCGTGGGCGGCAAGATCTACGTCAAGCAAGCCTTGGGGCCCGCGGCCGACGCTTCCATTGCCGCGGGCTCGGAAGTGTTGAAGGTGGACGGCCTTCCCGTCGTCAAGTGGTTGGCCCAGCGAGAGGCGGAGGGCCGCGACGTCTATTCCTTCTCCACGGCGCAGCACGCGTTTTACTGGACCACCCACTTCGGCCTCTCCGGCCCGCAAGGCGGGCGCATGGAGTTGGAGCTCAAGGAACCCGACGGCAAGAAGAAGAAGCGGACTCTCAGCTTCGACCGGCGCTCATTCCGCACGGCCGGGCCCGCCGCTTGGCCGAAGGATCTGGGCGAGAGCGGAGACTTGGCATGGTGCCAGTTGCCGTCCGGTTTCGGCTACGTCTACCTGCGCCGCTGCAGGGAGGAGCTCCCGGAACTCATGGACGAGGTGCTCTCGCACATCAAGGTGCTGCCGGGCATCATTCTCGATTTCCGCGGCAACGGCGGCGGGGGCTTCGATCACGAGGCGTTCATGGGCCGCTTCGTGCCCATGGGCAAAACGCTGGCCTTCAACAAGAGTTACGCCAGCGCCGGCGCGCATCCCTACGCGGGGCCGGTGGTGGTGATCGTGGACGGCACCGTCATCAGCGCCGCCGAGACCGGCAGCGGCATGTTCAAGGAGGACGGTCGCGCGCTGATGATCGGCGAGAGCGCCACCGCCGGCATGTCCTCGAGCAAGGAAACCATCGAGCTGCCCTCGGGCAAATTCTCGCTCTACGTGTCCGTGGACAGCAACATGAACCGCTTCAACCAGGGCAAGGGCATCGAAGGCATCGGCGTGCCGCCGCATCTGGTCATCGAGTTCGACCCGGAGGATCTGGCCGCCGGCCGCGACACCCTCATCCGCCGTGCCGAAGAACTGCTGGCCGAAGCCGCCGCCGGCAAAGGCCCCTGGAAGGACGTGCCGTACCGGCCAGGCGAGTGATGCGTCCGGCAGGACGCGGAGTTTTCTCCTTCACCGTCGTCGTCTTCAGCATTCTGCTCATACCTCTCATTTTCTGGATGATTCTTCGTGGCTTCGGATTTGACAAACCGCGTGATCTCACGCCTCCGGCTTGGGTGATCGGCATCGAGGAGTACCTGGAGTGGCGGCCGGGAACGCAATCCCTGCAAACCGCCACGGACGAACGTGGGGCGGTGGTGCTGATTGCGGAAGGCCCCTGGGATTCGCTCGATTCGTCCGGGCCTTCGGCCTACGTGTCCGCTGCGGACGGGAAGATGTTGGACTGGGTCGAGGACTCGCAGGAAGGATTCTGGTACGGCTACTCGGAGCCGGTGGTCGTGAAGGCGGCCGAAGCCTTGCTCCTGGCGCAGGGACGGATCAGCGTGCGCGACTGGAGATCCCGTCACTTTCCCGAGTGACGCGCTCCGCGAGTACCATCCGGTGCCCGGAGCCGATCACGAACATCCACGGATCCTCGACGATGCGGAAGCCGCATTCCGCGGCCAGCGCGCGGACCTCGGCGCGGCGCAGCGTGCTCTTGGGCGGTTTGCGCGTGAGGCCCAGGCCCGTCCGCGCGCGTCGCAGCAGATTCTTGACGCTGGCGTGGTCGAAGTAGGTGAACATCGCCCAGCGATCTGACACGCGCAGCAGTTCGCGCAGATGCTCGCGGCGCACGACGGGATCCACCAGATGATGGTTGAGGCGCATGGAGAACGTCAACTCCACTGCGCGATCGCGCAGCGGAATCTGGTGGCCAAAACAACGCAGCCCGCCCGAGGGCGGCGCGGCCGCATGTTTGTCCCAGGACATGCGCACCATCGAACCGCTGTAATCCGCCTCGACGACGCGCGCGCCCTGGGACTGCAGGTAGGGCAGGTAGCGCCCGAAGCCGCACGGCAGATCGAGCGCGGAGTTCACCAAACCCACGCGCGCGAACCAGCGATCCAGCAACTTGCGCTCGCGCCGGTCGCTCAACTTGCGATGCAGCTTGTCGTACTCCTCCAGATACTCGGTCGCGCCCGCCGCGGACGCGTACTCCTTCAGACGATCGGGCGCGGTCATTGGGCAGCCTTGTGGGACAGGAAATTTTCCGGGCGATGGCCGCTCCACATGGCCCCGAGGTAGAACAGAATCCTCCGCATCTTCATCGCGAAGGGCCGAGAACAGATCAGGCGCGGCCGCGCCGTCACGGTGCCGCTCGCCAGCTCGTAAGTCTCGATCAAAGCTTCGGAATCCTCGCGGCGCATGCCGCTTGCCTGACCGCACAGGCAGCACAGGTCAAAGATGCGCACGCGCTTCGGCGCCGTCTGGCCCCAGGCGCAGGCGTAGGCCGCGTCGAGCAGCCAGGCCCGCTCGGGATGCGCGCGCTCGACGTGCAGATTCTTCGGCAGCAGGCGGAAGTGGCCGATGCCGCGCGCGTGCATGCGCGCGGCCAGTTCACCGGCGGCGCGCAACGCCGCGCCGCGCCGCTGCGGATCGGCTTCGTCCCGCAAGAGATGATCCAGGCGCACGAGGTCCGGCGTCTCGCGGGTCACCAGCGCGGACTCCAGCAGGAAGGGGCCGCGGCGGCGAATTTCCCAGGCCATCGGCTCGGGCGCTGGCAGGCCGCGCTCGCGGAGCAGACGCAGCGCGCAATACTCCCGCTGCGCGCGGGAATGTTGGTGTACGGCGAAGGCCAGCCGCCAGGGCGGGGTGACGGCGCGCTTCCACCAGCCGCTGCCGCCGTCCTCGAGCCGCACGCGCCAGAGGTTGCCGGGCACGAGCGTGTGCTGGATGCGTTCGGCGGCGGGGACGAGCACCCCGCCGGGTTGGATGGAGCTCAAGCCGGACATTCTTCCATCGGGGGGTGGGCAGTGGAAGCGCGGCAATGCGCTCCCAGTCCTTCCCGCGCAAAGGGCGGGGGAATTCCCTCCTCTTTCTGCCGGACGCGAAACTCCGGCCGACGCCGAATTCCCGGCCGCGGCTCAGACCCGCGCCGGCACTTGAAACGCCGCGCGCCGCCCTTCGAGCAGCGCCTTCATGCCTTCGAGCGCGTCCGGGTGCAGGAACACCTCCTTCAGCGCGTCCAACTCCATGTCCAGGCCGGCGTCCAGCTCCATGCGCGAGCCCCGGTCCAGCAGCTGTTCGGCGGCGCGCAGGGCATGCGGGCTCTTGGTGGCGATGCGTTTGAGGGCGCGTTCGATCTGCGCGTTGCCCGCCGCAGCGGCCTTGCCGGCGAGGAAATCCTCCACGGTGTGGCGCTGGAAGAAGTCCCACAGCGCCTGCCACTTGGGCGAGGGCGCGGCGACCGGCGCGATGCGGCCGGGCTGGCGGCCGCGGTCGGCGAGGCGGGCGCAGGCGGCGTCGAGCTCGCGGAACTCCGCGACTTCGTCCACCAGTCCGATCTCCTTCGCCGACGCGGCGTCCACCATCTCGCCGGTGTAGATCATCCACTTGGCCAGCGGCAGGCCGACGCGCCGCGGCAGGCGCTGCGTGCCGCCGAGTCCCGGCGTGATGCCGATGCCGGTTTCCGGCAGCGCGAAGAGCGCGCGCGGGCTGCACACCACGAAATCGGACGCGAGAATCAGTTCAGTGCCGCCGCCGAGGCACAGGCCCTGCACGCGCGCGATGGTGGGCTGGCGCTTGCCGGACAGCGTGCGGTAGACGTCCTGGCCGACGCGCGCGAAGTGATAGATCGGCTCGAAGGCGCCGCGCTCGAGGTTTTCGACGAAGAATTTCACGTCGGCGCCGGCGACGAAGGCCTTGCCGCTGGCCGCGAGCACCAGCGCGCGCTTGCCGCTGACGCGCGCGCGCTCGATGGCGCCGGTCAATTGCTGGCCGACTTGCACGTTGAGCGCGTTGAGGGCGTCGGGCCGGTTGAAGCGGATGACCGACAGATCGCCCTTCTCCTCCAGCTGCACCAGATTGATGCGGATTTTCCGGTCGCCGGGGTTGGCGATCAGGAACGGGACCTCCAATTTCCACGGCTTGACGACGCGCTCGGCCAGTTCCGCCGCCTTCTCGACGCCGAGGCGGTTGATCATCTGGAAAGGGCCGCGCGGCCAGCGCAGGCCGACGCGCGCGCCGATGTCCACGTCTTCCACGGTGCCGACGCCCTCGTGCACCAATTGTGAAGCGACGTAGAAGGTCACGCCGAGCAGGCGGTCGGCGACCAGGTCGTATTTGCTTTCGTCAGGCGTGCCGGACAGGTCCCAATTGCCTTTGCCGGCGGCCACGTGCTTCACGAGCGCCTCACCGGCGGCATAGAACGGATGCAGCGACTGGCCCAGCGAATTGGCGGCATGCAGGGAAATCGGCACGCCGGTGACGTTCATCAGTTCGAACGGGCCCATGCCGATGCCGAAGCACTTCTTCGCCGCCCACTCGATGGTCGGCACGTCGGCGCGGCCTTCGCCGAGGATGCGCACGGCCTCGTTGACCCACGGCACGAAGTAGCGGTTGACGACGAAGCCCGCGGCGTCGGCGCTGCGAATCGGCGTCTTGCCGGTGGCTTCCATCGCGGCCCAGGCCGCGTCGAAGGCGGCCGGATCGGTGCCGGCGTGCGCGATGACTTCCACCAGCCGGTTCTTCGCGGGGTGATAGAAGAAGTGCAGGCCGACGACGCGCTCCGGGCGCGCGGTGACGGACGCCACGTCTTTGACGAAGAAAGACGAGGTGTTGGTGCCGAGAATTGCGTCGGCCTTGCATACTTCGCCGAGCCGGCGGAAGACCTTGCGTTTGACTTCCAGATCTTCGAACACCGCTTCGATCACCAGATCGGCGTCGGCCAACTGCGACCAATCGGCGCTGCCGCGCACGCGCCCCAGGATCTGCTCGGCTTGCTCGGGCCGGAACACCTTGCGCTCGACGCCCTGCTGCAGGGTCTTGCGGATGATCTCCATCCCGCGCGCCACCTTTTCCTCGTCGAGATCCACCAGCAGCACCGGCGAACCTTCGGTGGCAATCTTCTGGGCGATGCCGGAGCCCATGTTGCCGGCCCCGATGACGGCGAATTTGCGGATGTCGTAGCGGCTCATGGGATGATGGGAGTTCCGTATTCTAGGGCGCCCATGTCCGCCCCCCTGATCCAGCTCGCGGGCGTCGAGAAGCGCTACGACGGCCGCGCGGAGGCGGCGCCGACGCTGGCGGTGCGCGCGCTCGAAATCGGCCGCGGCGAGCGCGTGGCGCTGATGGGCGCGAGCGGTTCGGGCAAGACCACGCTGCTCAACCTCATCGGCGGGCTGCTGGTGGCGGACGCCGGCCGCATCACCGTCGCCGGCGCCGATCTGACGGCGCTGGGCGAGGCCGGGCGGGACCGCTTCCGCGCCCGCCACGTCGGCTATCTCTTCCAGACCTTCCACTTGCTGGACGGGTGGACCGCCCGCGAGAACGTGGAGTTGGGCGCTGCCTTCGCGCGGCAGCGGCCGGCGCCGGGCCGCGCCGCGGAACTGCTGGGCGCGGTCGGCCTGGCGGACCGCATGGATCACTGGCCCAGCCAGCTCTCGGTCGGGCAGCAGGCGCGCGTGGCCCTGGCCCGGGCCCTGATCAACAAGCCTGAGGTCTTGTTGGCCGACGAGCCCACCGGCGCGCTCGACGCGGCCTCCAGCCAGACGGTGCTGCAACTCATTCTCGCCACCGCCCGCGCGGAGGGAACCACCGTGGTCTGCGCCACCCACGATCCCATGGTGGCCGCCGCCTTCGAGCGCGTCGTGCGCGTGGAGGATCTGCGGTGAACGCTGCGCGCATCGTGCTGCGCAATCTGCGGCGCCGGCCGCTGGCCACCGCGCTCACCAGCCTGTCGGTGGCGCTGGGCGTCGGCCTCTTCGCGACCGTCGGCGCGCTGCGCGAAGCCGGCGAGCGCGGCTTTCACCGCACCGCCGCGCTCTGCGATCAGGTCGTCGGCGCCAAGGGCTCGCCGCTGGAGCTGGTGCTCAACGCGCTCTATCACATGGGCTCGAGCCCGGGCAACGTTCCCTATTCCTTGTTCGAAGAAATTCGCGCGATGCCCGGCGTGCAGTGGGCGGTGCCGGTCGCGGTGGGGGACGCGTATCAGGGCGCGCGCATCGTCGGCGTCACCGGCGATTTCTTCACGCAGGTGCGGCTGCCCGGCGGCGGCGAGGCCGCCGAGCAGATGCGCTTCAGCGCCGGCGCGGCCTTCGCGTACAGTCCGGAGCAGTTCGCCGAGTTGAAGGAACATCTCGGCGAGGACAGCCACGAGCACGAGCACGATTTTCCCGAGCTCGCGCGCGCGGTGATCGGCGCCGAGGCGGCGGCATCCACGGGACTCGGCGTCGGCTCGCGCTTCCGCCCCGCGCACGATCTCACGGGCGCGGCCGGCGCGCCCGAGCACGAAGAAGCCGAATGTGAAGTGGTCGGCGTGCTGGCGCCGACGGGCACGCCGGTGGACCGCGCCATCTACGTGCCGATCGGCCTCTACTACGTGATCGAAGGCCACGCGCCGACGGTGGACACGCCGGACGGCGGCGCGCGCGATCCGCGCGGATTGTCAGCCATCTACCTGCGCACGAAGGCCGGCATGCACCAGATCCGCATCTGGCGCGCGATCAACGATCGCCTCGACGCGCAGTCGGCGCGCCCCGCCGACGAAGTGCGCAAGCTCTTCGTGTTCGTCAGCGCGCTGGACGGCGCGCTGCGCGCGATCAGCGGGCTCGTGGTCGTCGTCGCGCTGGCCGGCGTGATGGTGGCGGTCTACAACACGATGGGCGCGCGCCGCCGTGAGTTCGCCGTGTATCGCGCTCTCGGCGCGCGCCGCCGCACGCTGCTGGGCCTCGTCACCGCCGAGTCCGCGGCCATCGCGCTGCTCGGCGGACTCGTGGGTCTGGGCCTGGCGGCGCTCTTCGCCGCGCTCGGCGCCGAGGCGATGCGCGGCATGACGGGCGTTAGCGTGGCCGCGGCCCCAGGCGCGGACAGCCTGCTGCTGCTCGCCGCGGTGACCGCGGCCGGCGCCCTGGCCGGCCTGGTGCCGGCGGCGGCGGCCTACCGCACCGAGGCGGCGCGCATTCTCTCGGGCAGCGTTTGACCCGGCGGGAGCGTGCTAACCTTCGAACGGGACCTGCCATGAACGCGCGCTGCTCCGCCATTGCCCTGTTGCTGCTGACCGCCGCCTGCGGCAAGAAGGAAGTGATCGTGATTGAAGCGCCTCCGGCCACCGTGCCGGAAGCGCCGCCCGCGCCGATTCCGGCGCCGCAGCCCGAGGAACCCGGGCTTCGCGAGCAAGTGAAGGTCGAGCCCGCCCCCGCGGAGAAACCCGCGCTCTGGTCCACCGCCACCACCTACGAGGAGCGCGTGCGCAACGTGGAGGCCGCGCTGGCTTCCGGCGAGTCGCCGCTGCGCCTGGACATCCACGACCTCGGCGGATGGGAGTTCGACGAGCGCAAGAAGGATCCGTTCCCGGCGCACATCCGCAAGCTCGACGGCAAGCAGGTGGTGCTGCGCGGCTTCATGCTGCCGGACCTGGACTTCGAGAACATCAAGAAGTTCCACCTTGTGCGCAGCCTGTGGGGCTGCTGCTTCGGCGCGCCGCCGGGGCCGAACGAGATCGTGCGCGTCACGCTCGAGGGCAAGGGCGTCAACTACTCCTACAAAACCCTCGAGATCACCGGCACCTTCAGCCTGGCCTTCGAAATGACCGACGGCCTGCTCGACGACATTTACCGCCTGGCCGCCAGCGACGTGAAGGAGCATGCCTTTGACGATCCGCTCGCGCCCAGCACCGTCACGCCCGACCAGAAGAAGAAGTTCGACGAGTTCGTGCCCGGCGGAGTGGAGTTCTAGTTTGGGCATGGCCGGCAAGCCCGCGGTCGCGGAGGCGCTCTCCACCCGCGGCGACGTCGAGTCGGCGATCGAAGAAGTCTGCGGCAAACTGCTCGAAAGCATCGGCCGCGGGCCCGACCTCTTGCTGGTGTTCCTCAGCGCCGAGCACCGCGAGCACGCCGAACTCGTGCGCACGCGCCTGCAGCGCCGCCTCGCGCCCGACGCGCTGGCCGGCTGCACCGTCAGCGGCGTGATCGGCGGCGGCCGCGAGCATCAAAGCGGCCCCTGCCTCGGCGCGATGGCCCTGCGGCTGCCCGGCACGCGCGTGCAGGCCTTTCATCTCGGCCTCGACGACGAGGCCAGCGTGGTGCACGGCTGGCCCGACGTCGGCAGCGACGCCGCGGTGCTGCTGTTCCCGGATCCCTTCAACTTTCCGCTCGAGCCCTTCTTCGCTTCACTGCGCAAGCAGCGCGCCGATCTGCCCACCATCGTCGGCGGCGTGGCCAGCGGCGCGAACCGCAGCGGCTCCAATCTGCTGATGACCGACGAGGGCGTGCACCAGGGCGGCGCGGCCGGCGTGGTGCTGCGCGGCGGCGTGCGCATCGAGCCGATCATCGCGCAGGGCTGCCGGCCCATCGGCCCCGAGCTCGTGATCACGCGCAGCGAGCGCAACATCGTCTACGAGTTGGGCGGGCGCTCCGCCTACGAAGGGCTGAGCGAAGTGCTCGCCGAACTCGACGAAGACGAGCGCCGCCGCTTCATGCGCGCGCCGCACGTCGGCCTGCGCGCAGTGGCGAGTTCGGCCGGCGAGTCCGCGCCGGACTGCCTCGTGCGCGGCGTGGTCGGCGTGGATCCGGACGCTGGCGCGATCGCCATTCAGCAAGAGACGGTGCAGAACGGGATCAAGCTGCAGTTCCAGACGCGCGACCGCGACGCGGCGCATCAGGAGATGAACGCGCTGCTCGAGATGGCCTCATCCTTCCACGCGCAACCGCTGGCGGCGCTCTTGTTCAACTGCACCGGGCGCGGCCTGCACCTGTTCCAGGAAGCCGATCACGACGTGGCGGCGATCCAACGCCACTGGCCCGGCCTGCCGACGGCGGGATTTTTCGCGGCGGGGGAAATCGGCCCCGTGTGCGGCAAGCCTTACGTGCACGGATTGAGCGCCAGCGTCGGGCTGCTCGTGCCGCAAGACTGAGAATTCAGCGACGCCCTAGCCGGGCGGCCAAGTCATTCTGCGTCCGCCGAGCACGTGGAAATGCATGTGATCCACGGTCTGGCCGGAGTCCGTGCCCACGTTCGACACGATGCGGTAGCCCTTCTCCGCCAAGCCCGCTTCGGCCGCGACTTTGCGGCAGACCCAGATCAGGTGGCCGACCAGCGCGCAGTCTTCCTGGCTCATGTCGGCGACGTTGCGCAGCGGCTTCCGCGGAATCACCAGAAGATGCACGGGCGCCTTCGGACCCTTGTCCGGGAAAGCGACGCAATGCTCGTCCTCGTGAATGAACTTGGCGGGAATCTCACCGCGCAGGATTTTGGCGAAGACGGTGGTCATGACGATCAGGCCTGGGCTTGAGCAAGGAGACGCTTCCACTCGTCCTCGGGCAGCGCCACGGCCTCTTCGACCAGCAGCACGGGAATGCCGTCGTCAATGCGGTAGCGCAGGCGGGTGGCCGGGTCGGTGCTGACCAGCCACTCCTCGCCGACCAGTTTCAGCGGCGCGCGGCTCTTCGGGCAGCAGAGGATCGGCAGCAGGACGGCGGGGTCGAAGGCGAGGGCCACGCCGCCAGTATGCCGCATCCGCGCCTTAAGATGAGAGGATGGGTGTCGGCCAGTGGATGAGCGCGCCGAACGCCTTCAGCTTGCTGCTGTTGGCGGCCGCCCTGCTGGCCGTGCTGTTGCCGTGCGGCCTCTGGCCGCGGCCGATGCCGCGAACTCAGGCGCTGCTGGCCGCGTCAGGACTTCTGCTGGCCGTCTCAGCGGCCGAATTCCTGAAGTTGAAGACGAACAGCGACATCGCGCCCGGCACGCATTTCGCCGCCATGCGGAATTTCCAGAGCCTGGCTTATGCCGCAATCCCGCTGGCGCTCGGCCTGCTGCTCCATCCGCGCAGCGCGCGCGCCGCCTCGCTGCTCTTCGGCCTGCTGGGCGCGTGGATGTTCGCCTCTTGGCTCCGGCCGGGCGACGCGCCGTGGGCGCTGGCGATGCGCGCGGAAGATCACGTCGCAGCCGCTGACATGCCGATCTTTCGGCGACTGACGGGAGCGCCCGACCAGCAGACCGCGCGCTGGATCTGGTTTGCCGGCGCGGCGCTGGCGGCTGCGCCGCTGTGGCGCGTTTTCCATCCCGCCACGCGCCGCCTCATGCTCACCAGCGCCGATCCAATGGCGCTGGCGTGCGTGTTGGCCGGTCTCGGCATCAGCGCGAGCACGATGGGAATCTTCTTCTGGTACCCGGCCGACTGGTGGTATCGGCAATTCGTGCTCCAGTTTCTGGAGAGCGCCGCCCTCGTGGCGATTGCGCTGCGTCTCACACACTCTCGCTTCGTCACCGCCGCGTGGATGCGGCTCGGCATGTCCTGCCTGAGCGCCGTGCTGGCGCTGTGGCTCGGCACGGGCTTGCTCGGCGGAGATCTCGCCGGAGCGCGTCAGCACCTCGGCGATGAACTGCCTGCGCTGCTGTTCGTGCTCCTGTTGCTCCTCATTCCGGCCGTTCTGCTGGTGCACGCGCTGGCCGTCGGCTTGCTCGCGCTGCTGCGCGCACGGCCTGCACCGTCCGCTACTTGAACTGCACCCAGCCGGCCTCGCTGGGGGCGCCGCGATCGGAGATCAGGAACAGCATGTACCAGCCGCGCGGAGCCTCGGCGCTGTCTTGCGGCGGCCGCACTTCGATCGAGGCGCCGCCCTGCGCCGCGGTCTCCAACTCCACGAGGCGCTG
>CAYVPL010000009.1:0-26092 GCA_964453755.1 uncultured Planctomycetales bacterium | reverse complement strand
CTTGTGGCCCGGGCGCAGCTTGCGCACGCCCAGGAATTCGAGGATGCGCTCCTTCGCTTCCTTGAGGCCGGCGTGGTCGCGGTCGAGAATGCGCTCGGCCTGCGCGAGGTCGATGCGGTCTTCGCTGGCGATGCCCCACGGCAGCTCGACCAGCCACTCGAGATAGCTGCGCACGACCGAATATTCGGGCGAGGCCGGCGTGATGGCGGCGAGGCGGTCCACTTCGTCGCGCACACGGCGCTCGACTTCGGCCGGAAAGGTCTGCTTCGCCAGTTTGCCCAGGAAGTGCTCGCGGTCCTGCTCCTGCGGCTCCTTCTCCTCCCCCAGTTCGCGGCGGATGACCTTGATCTGCTCGCGCAGAAAGTACTCCTTCTGCTGCTTCTCGATGCGCGCGCGGATTTCGGCCTGAATCCGGTCGCCCAGTTCCAGGCGCACGAGTTCGCGCGTCAGGCCTTCGTCCACCAGCAGCAGACGGTCCTTGATGCGGAACTCGTCGAGGATGGCGCGCTTCTCGGCGGCGTCCTTCAGCAAGTAGGCGGCGCAGAAGTCGGCGAGATGGCCGGCGGCTTCGATGTTGAGCGCGGCGAGACTGAAGCCCTCGCCCAGCCCCGGATTGTGCGCCGCGACCTTCTGCGCCAGCGCCAGCACGTTGCGCGTCAGAGCCTCGGCTTCGGCGTCGGCCGGATAGACCTCTTCCGGGTAGAGCGCGTGGATGACCGGAACCTTGGCGAGGCGCACGAATTTGTCAACCTTGAAGCGGCGCATGCCGCGGCAGATGTAATTCGAGTTGCCGTCCGGCAGCCGGATGCGCTTGTGCACTTCGGCCAGCACGCCGATGCGCGCGTACTGATCCTCGCGGGCCGGCAATCCGGGCGCGCTGGCGCCTGGCGCGGGCAGCAGACCGACCAACTTCCCCTGGGCCAGGGCTTGCTCCATGATCTCAGTCTCGGCGCCGTCCTCGACGTGCACCGGCATGATCAGGCTGGGGAAAGGCACCGAGCGCCGCAGCGGGAAGGCGACCAGCACCTGCGGCGGCGCGTCATCGCGCTGGGCCGGCAGGTTGTTGGTTTGCGCCTCGACTTCCTGCGCCGCATCCGCCACCTCGAGTTCGGACTCGCCGGGCGGCAGGACGTCGATCTTCCGATCCTCGGGCTCGCTGCTCATGCTGCCCCCATCCTAGGATCTAGATCTCGACGCCGAAGACCCCTTTCAGGCCGAAACCGACGATCAGCGAGACGACCACGAACCAGATCATGATCGATATTTCGCCGCCATCCAGGAATCCCAGGGGCTTGGCCGGGTAGTCGATGCTGACGGCGCGCACGAAACTGCCCGCGGGCAGCACCGGCTCGCCGAACCACACGATCGGATCCTCCGCCGCGGCGAAGCGCGCGAGCGGCTCGGAGGTGCGCATGCGCGAGAGGCGCTGGCCGCGCTCGGCGACGTCCACGTCCTTGGTGACCGTCGTGCCGCCGTGGCTGAAGGCGAGCTGGTGGCGCCCGGCGCTGGTGGCGCGCAGATCCAACAGCAGCATCGGCGCGACGGGATCGTCGCGGCGCACGGTGCGCAGAAGTTCGAGGCCGGACGGCGCCGTCACTTGAACTTCCTGCGGCTTGGTTCCCGCCGACAGTTCGATCTTCACCAACTGCCGGGCGCCCTCCGGCAGCGGATCGAACGCGTAGAGCGCGTTGAGCTGGAACCACACGATCATGAACGGCGCCGCCATGACGGCCATCGGCAGCAGGTTCAGGCCGATGTAGGCGAAGTTCCAGCCGAGCGTGCCGGCGGTGGACTTGAGCACCGTCGGCAGGTGGTCCTGGAAGATGCGGATGCCGAGCAGGTTGTATTTGATCTTGCCCTTCACGTTCACGATGCCGTCCTGCCAGCTCACGTGCGGGAAGGCCATGATGAAGAGCATGCCGACCAGGGCGCTGACGATCGTCACGGCCAGGAACGGGCCCATCCAGCCCAGCGCCAGGTCGAGCAGGTTGAACACCGCGTTGACGGCAGCCGGGACGAAGACCCCGGCCGCGACCAGCGCGGCGCAGATCGACAGGACGATCAGACGGGCCTTCACGATCCTCGCGCCTAGGAGATGTAGCCCAGGCCGCGCAGGGACTCGGCGATGGCCGCGTCGCCGCTGCCGCCGCCCTCGATCTGCTTGAGCTCCTTCTCGAGCACGTGCTCGATGAACTCCTCGACGGAGGAATAGCCGGCGATCTCCGCGCACTTCTTGCAGCGGTCGATCACTTGCTTGTTGAGTTTGACTTTGTTGCCACCAAACATTGCGTTACCTCGGTTTGCAGGTTCTAGAAGAGCGGCTTGCCGTCGAGCCCCTCCGGGGGCGCGACGCCGAAGCGGGAGTAAAGGGTTGCGGTCACGTCCTCGAGCGCGGGGTCCTTCGACAGGGACACCTTGCCGCGCACGAGCAGCGTGCCGCGCACCAGTTCCGGATCCATCAGGTGCGATCCGGACCAGCGGGAATCGTTGTCCACGATGCAGCGGCCATGCTGCCAGTCGCCGGTCACGCCGCCGATGGCGCATTCGTCGCTGGCGCCGTGGCCGACGTTGAAGCCGAGCTGCAGGTCGGGCGCGAAGGGCGTCTGGTCGCCGATGAAGACTTCCTGCGCCGTCAGCACGCGCGTGAAGACGGCGGTGCCGTCCTCGTCGCGCAGGGCCAGCAGCTTGGCGCGGATTTCCTCCATCAGCGCCGCCGCCTGCGCGTCGGCGACGATGCCGGCCGGCTCGCGGCCGGCGCGGTTGAGGATGATGCCGTTGAAGCCGACGGCGTAGGCGCGGCTCTTCGACCAGTCCACCGGGCCGCTGTCCGGGATCGGCTCGCCGTGGCGGTCCAACTCGAGGGCGCACATCTCGAAGGAGGTGACGCCGGGCTTGAGCACCAGGTAGCCCTCTTTCACCAGCCAGTCGTTGACGTGCATCTTGCGGCGGAACGGCGCGAAGCCGTGGTCGCTCATGATCATCAATTCGACCGGGGCGCCGCCGGCGCGCTCGATCTCTTCGATGCGCGCCATTAGCGCGCCGAGCATGTCGTCCACCTGGCGGTAGATGCGGTCGATCTGCTGCGCGTAGGGCACGCCGTCGAACTCGCCGGCCGGCTCCTGGTGCGGATGCTCCGGATCCGCCGCGTGCCAGAGCATGTGACAGCGCATGTCCAGCGAGCCCACGTAGAAGAACAGCAGGCCGCCGGATCCGCCCCATTGGTCGAGCGCGTAATCCAGCATGCGGCCGCGCTCCTCCATGACGCCGTCCGACTGCTCGACGAATCCGGCGGTGTCGAGAAGTTCGGCTTTGTAAGACTTGTAGGCGTCCGGGAAGCCCTGCGTGTAGTAGGGCCCGATGGCCGCGGCGAGATCCGCGGCCGCCTCGTCGGGCGTGCTCACCGGCGTGGCCGGCGCGAACGGATCGATCTGCACCGGCGCGCCGTAGACTTCGAAGGGCTCGGCGGAAATGAAGCGGAAGCGCGTCCAGCCGCTGATCGGCATCATGCCGCCCCACAGCATGCCGAACTCGACCGGCATCCAGTCCGTCCAACCGCCCAGGCCGGCCACGCCCCAGGCGTCGCCGAGCTTGACGGCGAGCTGCGGCTCGGCGGCGGTGCGGTCCACGTTGAACTCGACGACTTCGTAGGTCTCGCGGGCGCGCGCCATTTCGCCGGCGATCTGGTTGGCGCGGCCCATGTCGCCGGTCTTCAGCGCCTCCTCGCGGCGATGCTCGAAGCCGGCGAGATTCTTCAGCGTGTCGTCGGGACCCTGGATCCGGTCGAAGGCCTTCCACAGGGTCGGCTGACTGCGCGAAACGGTGACGCGCCGCTTGTAGTAGGACTCGCCGCTCGAAGGCGTGACGTCCTCGGACCAGAGATAGGCCTTGCCGCTGGCCGCGCCGACCAGATCGGGCGTGCCCATGTCCGGGAAGGTGACGGCGCGCGTCGGCGCCGGCGGGAAGTTGGCCGGCATGCGGTGCACGTAGACCGGCACTCCCGCGTCGGACATCACTTCCCAGAAGGCCGGGAAGGCGCGCGTCAGGCGGCTGGCGCCGCCGCTGAGCGGAATCTTGTAGCCGAAGAGCGGCAGTTCGAAGCCGATCGGATCCGACTCCGACATCGAAGTCTTGATGCCGTAGCTGCGGCGATCCACGTGGATGAAGTCGTAGAGGCCGTGCTTGCCCGGATTGGTGCCGCAGATGAAGTTGGACCAGGCCACCGGCGACTGCGGCGGCCAGGAAGTCTGCAGCGGCGCCAGCGTGCCGGCGGCGGCCAACTTCGCGAAATTCGGCAGCATGCCGGCGGCGATGCGCTCCTGCAGCATTTCCGGATCGAGTCCGTCCACGCCGAAGACGATCACGCGCTTCTCCGACTGGAGCGGCGCGTCGGCGCCGCCGCAGCCGGCGAGGGCGAGCAGGGCGGCGGCGCCCGCGATGCGGAATCGGCTGTTCATGCCGCGGCGTCCTCCTGGCGCGCGCCGAAGAGCGGCTTGCCTTGCATGGTTTTGGGCGTGCTGATGCCGAAGATCTGCAGCGCCGTCGGGCCGAGGTCCATGAGATTGGGGCGCGCGGTGTTGATCTTCCGGTCGCAGAAGAACACGCCCGGCACCTCGCGCGGATCGATGCAGTGGTCCCCGGACCAGGACTTGGTGTTGTCCGAGAACATCTCGGCCGGGCAGGCGCCGGTGGCGCAGTCCCAGGAGTTGCGGAATCCGCGCACGTAGCCGACGAAGAGGTCCGGCGCTTCGAAGACGTAGGGGCCGGTGAAGATCTTGGCCGAGTCGAAGACTTCGCGGAAGACCTTCTGACCGGTCTTCGGATCCACGAGCGCGCCTAGTTTGGACACGATCTCGGCCTTCAGCGCGTTCAACTCCGCGCCCTCGGCGACGATGCCCTGCTTCTCGCGCGCCTGGCGGTTGATGAAGATGCCGGTCAGGCCCAGCGCGAAGGCTTTGGTCTTCGACCAGTCCACGTCGCGGCACCAGTCGCGGCCGATGGCCTTGCCGCTGGCCTCGTCGCGCGGCGCGTCGTCCTTGAGGACGAGGTAGCCGTGATCGCGCAGCCAGGAGTTGAGGTTGAGTCCGCGCTGGAATTGGCAGAAGCCGTGGTCGCTCACCACCATCAGGCGGTCGCGGGCCGGATTCAGCTTCTTGCGCAGCTCGCCGACCAGCTGGTCGGCCAGCGCATAGACCTCGCCGATCTTGTCCTTGCCCCACTCCACGTCCTTGCCGGGGTTGGCCGGGTGCGCCGGATCCAGGTAGCGGTGGAACATGTGAGAGACGCGGTCCGTGGTGTCGAACACGCACACCACCGAGCCCTTCTGCGTGGTCTTGAGCGCGTCCCACAACTGCTTCTTGCGCTCTTCGAAGATCAGCATCGCGTAGTCCCAGAAGGCGCGCTCGTCGATCACGCGCTCGTTCAGGGCCCAGGTGTCCTCGGCGAGGCCCAGCGTGGCGAAAGGGCCGAGTTTCTTGGCGAGATAGATCGAGTAGACCGACGGATGCGAGATCGGCATCGCCGGATTGGCGGGATCGATCTGGATCGGCGTCATGTAGAGGCCGAATTCCGGCGCGGTGCCCATGCAGTAGAAGCGCACGATGCCGGTGACGTTGCCGATGATCGGCGCGGCCTTGTACTCGAGGGTGATCCAGTCGCTGTACTCGCGCACGCCGAGCTCGACGACCTGCTGGTCCCCCTTGGGGCCGATGGTGATGCGGATGCGCTCGTTTTCCTGCAGCACGTCGATGCGCATCGGCAGGCGCATGATCGGGCTGCCGTCCACCATCGGGTTGGGCGGGCCGGTGATCGAGCCGCGCAGCACGTTGCCGTCGCGCTTGCTGAGGTGCACTTCGCCGCCGGCGTCCGGCCCGGTCAATGACTTGTCCGTGGTCCAGAAGCTGAAGGATCCCTGGGTGCCGCGCAGATCGGGCACGCACATGCCGGCCAGGCAGGCGCCGTGGAATTCCTCGGGCGGGAACGTGATCGGCACGCGGATCACGTTCGAGAAAATCTTCTTGTCGCCGAGAATCTTCCACCACGAGACGCCGCGGCGCAGCGAGCGGATGGTGGGCTTGCCCAGCGGAATGTTGTACTTGCCCAGCTTCAGATTCTTCTCCGCGCCGCGGATGTCGGTGCTGGACAGGATCGGCAGGTAGGTGCAGGGATCGCGCGTGATGAAGTCAAAGATGCTGTGGCGCGAAGCGTCCGATCCGGTGGCGAAGGATGACCACGCCACGGGGCTCATCGAGGGGTAGGAAGTCTCCAGCGGCGAAAAAGTGCCCTCGTCGGCCAGCGCCTTCAGGTTGGGCATGCGGCCCTCGTCCATGAAGCGGCGCGCCAGCAGCGGATCCATGCCGTCGAAACCGATGATCACCAGGCGCTTGGTGTCGCCCGCGATCCGGCCGGAGCCGGTGGCGAAGCGCCACGCCAGCTTGACCGGGTAGATGAGCAGGATGCCGATCGCCAGGAACAGCGAGCCGACCAGCACCAGACCCCCGGAGAGGAAGGCGAAGCCGGCGCCGGGACCGATGTAGGCCGCGGCGGGCGCAGCGGTACCGGCCCAGGCCGCCAGAATGGCGCCCAGGGTGGCGAGAGCGCGCAGGCGGGACCGCATCGGTGATTGGAATTGTGCGGCGGCGCCGCAGAAGGCTCAAGGAGTTTGGCCGCGGGGGCCCGCGGAAACGGGCCCCCGAGCCGCCGGACTAGGCCCGCGCGGCCGCAGCCGCCGGGATGAATCCGTTCTTCTCCAGGTAACCGAGGATCTGGGCCAGCGATTCGGCCTCGCTCTGCGTCTCGGAGTTGATCTTGATCTCGGGATTCGCCGGAGCCTCGTAGGGATCGGAAATCCCGGTGAAATTCTTGATCTCGCCGGCGAGGGCCTTCTTGTACAGGCCCTTCACGTCGCGCTTGGTCAGAGCTTCGATCGAGCACTCGGCGTAGATTTCGATGAAGTTCCGGCTCATCGCGCGGACTTGGCCGCGGACTTCCTGGTACGGGGAGATCGCCGCGGTGATGGCGATGACGCCGTTGCGCGACAGCAGCTTGGCCACGTAGCCGATGCGGCGGATGTTGATGTCGCGGTCCTCCTTCGAGAAGCCGAGGCCCTTGGAGAGGTTCTCGCGCACCTCGTCGCCGTCGAGCACCTCGACCTTGCAGCCGCGCTTGCGCAGCTCGGTCTCGATGAGGCGGGACAGGGTGGATTTGCCGGAGCCGGACAGGCCGGTGAACCAGAGGACGGCGCCTTTGGAATTGCTCATGATGCGGTGAAGCGGAGGATGGAGGAGGTTGAGGGAATGAGGATCAGCGGATCTTGCCTTCGAGGAACGGCACTTCCAGCACCTTGTCGTGCAGGATCGGGCCGTGGCCGAAGTAACCGTCTTCGCCAAACAACTCGCCGTGGTCGGCGGTGACGATGACCCAGGTGTCCTTGGGCATCAGATCCCACATGCGCGGGAACACGACCTGGTCGAGGTACTTGACGGTGGCGATCTGCCGCTGGCGGCATTTCTCGATCATCGCCATGTCCATGAAGTCCCCGGACTCTTTCGCGCTGACCAGCGAGCCTTTCTCGTCGATCTGCGTGTCCAGCTTCTTGAAGATGCCGTTGACGCCGCTGATGTGCGGCAGGTCGTTCTTGTCTTCGTCGGGCAGCGCGTACGGGTAGTGCGTCTCGCCGACGTTCATCAGGTAGAACTGCGGCACGCTGCCGAAGAGGCCCTTGGACTCGCGCTTCTTGCTGGCCTCGAGGTCGTCGAGCATGCCCATCATGTCGTTGTGCTTGGGCATCAGCTTGAAGGTCGTGAAGTCCCGGTTGATGCAGGTGGCCGGGTTCAGCACCGGCAGCGACACCAGCGCGTTGGTCTCGTAGCCCTTCTTCTTCAGGTATGTGGGCAGCCACAAGTGCGGGATCATGGCCTCGAAGCCGGCCTGATCCACGCCCAGGCGCTCGCGGAACTTGTAGAGGTCGTGCTTGTAGTACTCGGAGGCGTAGACCCGCTGCGGGCTGGTGTGCGGCACCAATCCGGTCATCAGGTTGAAGTGGCTGGGCGCGGTCCAGGAGGCGTAGGCCACGCGCTTCTCCACGTTCTGCAGGCCGCCGCAGAGCTTGGCGATGTTGTGCGGCTCCGCCGCCAGGAAGTTGTCCCAGCGGCAAGAGTCCAGCGTGATGATGAAGAGGTGGTTGTGCTCCCTCTTCTTGCCGAAGATTCCGAACATGGCGCGGTCAGACTCCGGCTTTGGCCTTGCCGGCGTAGGCGTCGATCAGGATGTCCGCCACTTCGGGGCGGGTGAATTCGTCCGGCGGGCGGATGCCCGCGGACAGCATTTCGCGCACCTTGGTGCCCGACAGCGCAACGCGGTCTTCCGGGCCGGCCGGGCTCGACTTGGTCGTGGCCATGCCGCCGGTGAGCTTGCACCAGAAGGAGTGCTCGAAGCGCAGCGTGCGGATGTTGAGGTCCGTCGGCTTGAGCGTGTCGAAGATCTTCTGGCCGTCGAAGGTGCCGTAGTACGCGCCGACGCCCGCGTGGTCGCGGCCGACGATGATGTGCGTGCAGCCGTAGTTCTGGCGGCAGATGGCGTGCAGCACGGCTTCGCGCGGGCCGCCGTAGCGCATCGCTTGCGGATAGACCGCCAGCATCGTGCGATCGAGCGGGTAGTACTTCTTGAGCAGCACGTCGTAGCACTTCATGCGCACGTCGCTCGGCACGTCGTCCGACTTGGTGTCGCCGACCAGCGGGTGCAGCAGCAGGCCGTCGGTCTGCTCGAGCGCGACTTTCGTCAGGTACTCGTGCGCGCGGTGGATCGGGTTGCGCGTCTGGAACACCGCGATCGTCTGCCAGCCCTTGGCGGCGAAGGCGGCGCGGGTCTGCTCGGGCGTGAGGCGGTGCTCGTTGAATTTGTCATACTTCGGCAGGTTCGCGACGTGGACGTCGCCGCCGAGGTAGAAGTCGCCGACGGACTGCAGGTACTCCCAGGCGGGGTGCTTGTCGTCGCCCTTGAAGCACTCGGTCAGTTCGCGCCGCTTGTCAGGCTTGTACTTCGACTCGATCTTCATGACGGCGAGGATCGTGCCGTCTTCGTGCTTGAGCGCGATCTCGGAGCCGACCGCCCACTTGGAGCCGTCGTCGCCGGCCTTCGTGGCAAGCACCACCGGCAGCGGCCACAGCGCGCCGTTGGCCAGGCGCATGCCGTTCACCACGCCTTCGTAGTCGGCCTGCTTGAGGAAACCGGTCAGCGGGCTCATCGCGCCGTTCGCGATCATTTCGAGATCGCTGGACTCGCGGGAGTTGAGCGTGAAGGCGGGCAGCGTTGCGGCCTTCTTGAGCAGCGCGTCGCGCGCGGGGCCGGCGACGAGCCGGTTGACGAGAGAACCGCCGTGAGGAGCAATCATCGGTGTGAGATGGGGTGAGGAGACGGGAAGGGAAGGAGGTGAGCGGAGGGCTACAGGTAGCCGAGGTTCTTGAGCTTCTGGCGCACGGCCTCGAGCTCCTCCGGGGTGAATTCCTGATCGGCCGCCTTCGCATGCTTGGCCTCGACTTCCGAGACTAGGTCCCGGAGCACGTAGACGATGAAGTCCGTCGGCGAGGAGAAGCCCGAATTCTCGATCACGACCTGGATCCGCCGGTACAGGGGCCGGGGGATCTTCACCGTGACGCGTGTTTCCTTGAGCATGGCTCGGGGGCGATTTGGGCTACTAGGATACCCCATTGGGAGTGTCCTCGTAGTGCAAATCCCTTCGCAGGGGTCCAAATGCCTATCGGCGCACCGTGCCTGCCGGGTAAACTGCTGCAGCATGAAACGCTGGTCCTGGCTGATCCTCCCGCTTCTGGCGGTCTCCTGTGGCGGCGGCTCCGAGCCGGTCACGTACGCCTCTCCGGCCCAGGCGGCCGAGGCCGGGGCTCAGGCCCTGGCTGGAGGCGACCTCCAGGCTGCCGCCGCCGCCTACGAGCAGGCCGCGGCGGCGACGGATCCTGTCGCCAAGACCGAGGCCCTGTCCGGCCTCTATCAGGCGCAGTTGAAGGAAGGCGCCTCCGCACAAGCCATCAGTGCTGTAACGCGCCTGATCCAAGAGGGCGGAGCTGCCGTGAGCGCCACCCTTCTCAAGTCCCTGACGGACTCCGCCATCATGGAGCGCAACGCCGAAGTCGCCGACGCCGTGATCAACCTGGCCCTGACCAAGTTCCCGGAAGCCAAGCAAGACTTCGCCAAGGCCGTCGCCGCCGTGGACAAGCTCAAGACGCAGGGCGCAGGAGCGGATCTGTCGTCGCTGGGATACACGGGGGACTAACCCCGAGCGGATACTGGCCCAGACGGCTGCGGATGAAGAGCCGGAAGGAAGCCAGAAAGCCAGGCCCTTAATGGATTTAGGACGAGACCCGGATCCGGGGCTCGGTCCGCGGCCTTTTCTTCCCGAAGTCCTTTCCTGTCCTCGACTTAGGGATTCGAATCCGCAGCCGTCGGGGCCAGTATCCGGAGGGGGGCCGCGTCGTACTCCTTCGGGACCGCCACCCCCATCCAGGCCAGCACCGTCGGCGCCAGGTGGGTGGCGTCGTAGTGGCCGGCTCCGGCGGGCAGCGCCGTGGGGCGGTTGCAGAAGAAGATGCCTTGCACGGCCGCCATGTCCACGCCGCAGTGGTCGCCGGACCAGGGCGAGCGATTGTCAAAGATGATCGGGCCGGCGGTGGCGATGGCCTCGTCCAGTTCGGTCTTGGTGTCCACCAGCGCGAGTCCCCCGCTCGTGTTGCTCCAGGCGCAGCGGTAGCCGGGCGCGAAATCCACCGTGAGTTCGGCGGCGCCGGCGTAGGCCGGCAGGTTGAGCGCGCCTTCCGGCCGCTTCTGCGCCTCGACGAAACTGCCGCTGTAGATCTCTTCCTTGCGGTAGACGCGGCGCACCACTTTCTCGCCGGTGTCGGGATCCGTCAGTTCGTAGAGCCGATCGGTGATCTGCTTGAGGATTTCATCCTGCTGCGCCGGATCCACGATCCCTTCCGGATCGCGCCCGCGCAGGTTCAAGTAGATCTTGCCGATCGCCAGCGAGTAGGCCGAGCTCTTGCCCCAGTCCACCCACTGCAGGTAACTGGACGCGCTGGCCATGTCTTGCGCCGTCTTCGCGTTGCCGAGGCGATCGCGGTTTTCCACCGCCATGAAGCCCTCGC
This sequence comes from uncultured Planctomycetales bacterium, assembly GCA_964453755.1. GTDB lineage: Bacteria > Planctomycetota > UBA1135 > UBA1135 > UBA1135 > JAQBVK01. Next base: position 14,939 of record CAYVPL010000009.1, on the reverse strand, counting down.
GCACCATCCAGGCGTTCAGGTCCACCTGGCGGCGGAACGAATCGAATCCGTGGTCGGAAACGATCAGCAGCACGTCCTCCGGCTTCAGCCACCGGTCGAGCATCTCGCCGACCACCTTGTCCATCTGCTGATACGTGGCCAGGCCGGCGTCCCGCATCTTGACCGGCTTGCCGAAGAAACTCATCTCCTCGTCGGCGAGCTTGGCGTCGTATTGCGGATGCTTCTCGTCCATGTGCCGCATCAGCATGTGGCAGACGCGGTCCGGCTCGCCGAAGAAGTGGAACAGGACCTTCCAGGAGTCGTCCTGCAGCGCGTCCGTCAGCAGGCGCTCGCGCCAGGTCAGGATGTGCTCGATGTCGGCCAGGAAGGCACGATCTGACAATTCCGCGTCCTTGACGGCGTGGGTCTGGCAGGCCCAACCGAGGGTTTCGTAGGGCCCGAGCCGGCTCTTCAGCCCGGCCGCAAATTCCGGCGGCCACGACAGCTTGGCGCCCGGAATCGGGTTCGCCGGGTCGATTTGCAGCGGATTGGCGTAGATCTCCAGCGCGCCGTCGATCTCTTCGACCCACAGCCGCACGTTGGCGGCGGTGGCGAAGCGCGGGCTCCACACGAAATTCAGGGCGAAGTAGTCGCTCCAACTCCCGACCTTCACCGCCTGCGTCGCGCCGTCCAGCGTGATCTTCGCCTCGGCCGCGCCCGGCTTCCATTCCACGCGCATGGGCACCCAGGTGTTGAGCTGTGTCCGCCCCGCGCCGAGCAGAGAACTGATGCGCGTGACTTCCTTGCGCAGCTCCGGATTGCCGGCCTTCACCTTCTCTTTGACTTCCTCCAGCTCCCGCTCCAGCGCTTCGGCCCGCACCTGGTTGAACGGCCCGGACAGCTTCGACTCCCACACGCCCGCGGTGGTCTCCATGAGTTTGTAGACGCGCACCGTGCCGTGCGTCTTGCCGCTCGGGGCGCTCGGATTGGGCGCGTCTTCCTCGGAGCAGGCCGGCAGCGCCGCATATTCGGCGCGCGCGCGCACGCGCTTGTCGGCGGTGGTCCAGATCTGCGAGCTGTTCAATCCTGCCGTCGCGTCCGGCGCGCCGAGACCGGCCAGGAGCTGGCCGTGCTCCAGCTCCTGCACCGGATAGGACACCACGGTGCCTTGGCCGCGGAAGGCCACGCCCGCGTCGTCGAGTTCCTCCCAGAAATCGCGCACTTGCGAGCCCTTCTCCCAAGTGTCAAAGCCGCGCTCCGGATAGGCGCCCTTCCAGCTCCACGAATACCAGCCGGCGGCGCCGATCACCGCCAGCGCGGCGACGCCGGCCACGGGCAGACCCGCGCGGCGGCGCAGCAGCACCACCAGCAGCAGTCCCAGCACGAGGCCGCCGGCCAGCAGCAGATTGCGCTGCCCGGCGGACGCGAAAGGCAGTCCGGCATCCGCGGCGCTGACGGTGTTGCGCACGGTGAAGCCGAAGGTCGGCACGATGGAGTCGCCGCGATCGATGCCGATGAAGTCGAAGATGCCCGTCTTGCCGGGGTTCTGGCCGCTGTTCAGAGTGGCCCAGGACACGGGCGATTGCGCGGGGTTGGCCGGCATCAGCGGCGCGAAACTTCCTTGCGCGCGCAGGCGGCTGAAGTTGGGCAGCAGGCCCGCGTTCATCCACTCCTCGGTCATGCTCGCGTCCATGCCGTCCATGCCGAGGACGACCACCCGGCCGCGGGACGGCTCCTGGTCGCCGACGGCCGCGCTCCGAGGCGCGTCCAGCGCAACCCCGGCGCTCGCGGCAGCTAGGTTGGGAGAGAGGCTGAGAATCAGGCTGATCAAGGTGAGGAATGTCATGGAAGCAGTTCCGGGCATGCGCTTGGAAGCCTAAGATTATCGGCACAGCATGCGGGTTTCCGCCACCGAGATCGCCGGATTCGCGGCCTGGAAAGCCCTGGCGCTGGCGCTGCTGGGCGTGCTGCTGCTGGCCGCGGCGCTGCTGCTCGCGCCCGGCCCCGCGCCGGGCCCCGACCCCGCGCCGCTGCCAGCGCCCGCAGAGCCGCTGGACGCCACGGGTCCCGGCACCTTGACCGATCCCTCCAGCGCCGGCGCGCGCGAGCCCATCTGGGAACCGGGCGCAGTGCTGCCGCCGGACTCCACGGTGCGGGCCGGCGCCGCCCCCACCTCGGCCATCGTGCGGGGACGCGTGGTGGCCGCCAACTGGGTGACCTGGCCGCGGCGCGCGGTGGTCGTGCTCGCGCGCCAGTCAGACGGCGCTGAGTTCGCGCGCGTCGAGCCCACGCAGGAGGCGCCCGAATTCCGTTTCGAAGAAGTCCCCTTCGGCGACTACCGCCTGCGCCTCGAAGCCAGCGAGTTCGAGGAACTCGTGATGCTGCTCTCCGCCAGCGCCGCCGCGCCCGATCTTTTCCAAACGCTTCCTCTCACACCCGCCGCCAGCGTGCGCGGCCGCGTGCGCGACGCCGCAGGCGCGCCGGTCCCTGACATTCTCGTGACCGTCGAACTGCGCGCCGCCGATCCGCGCACTCCGGTGCTGCCCATCGAGGGCCGCACGGACGCGGCGGGCGAGTTCCGCATTCCCGGCCTCCGCCAGGGCGAGTACGACGTTTATCCCGGCGCAGCGCGCTCCGCGGTGGGCGCCACCGTGGCCGTCTTCGTCGGTCCCGGCGCCCCCGAGGCCTGGGCGGATCTGGAGGTGAGCGGACTCGGCTCCGCCACCGTGGTGCTGGAAGACTTGGAATCCGCGGGTTTCACCGGCGTCAGCGTGCAAGCGCAAATGCTCAGCCCCGCCGGCGCGGTGGGCGCCTACCGCGAGACGCGCGCCCCCGGCGCCGACGGCAGCGTCGCGTTCCGCTGGCTGCCGCCCGGCGAGTACGGATTCACCGCCTTCGGCGGCGCCTTCCGCCGCACGCTGCGCAAGGGCACGGTGCGCGCCGAAGCCGCGGTGGAAGTGCGCATTCCGCTGCGTCCCGACGCGTCCCGGACCGAGAAGCCGCGTTGAGAACCGCGCCTCACCTGCTGCCGCCGTGGCAGGAGGCGCGCCGACTGGCGATTCCGGCCACACTCTCGCTGCTGCTGCACGCGGCCTACCGCGTCAACGACCAGTACTGGGTGCGCGGCCTCGGACCCGACGCGCAGGCGGCGCTCGGCGTCACTTCCTTCCTGCACATTCTCAACTTCGGCTTTGCGACGCTTTTGTCAACCGGCACGCTCGCGCGCGTGGCGCGCGCTTCCGGCGCCGGCGACGGCGAGGGCGTGCGCCGGGCCTGGCACGCGACGTGGCGCTTCGGCCTGCCCTGGTTCGCGCTGATCGCGCTGCTCGGCTGGGCGCTGACTCCGCTGTGCGTGCGGGCCTGCGGCGCGCAGGGCGAAGTGGCCGTGCTGGCGGCGCAATACATCGGCGTGATCTACCTGGTGCAGCCGGCGATCTGCTTCAAGCCGGTGGTGGATTCGGTGTTCATCGGCTTGGGCAACACCACGATTCCGCTGGTGTTGGCGGTGCTCGCCATCGTGATCAACTTCGCGCTCTCGCCGCTGCTGATCTACGGCGCGGGGAATTGGGAAGGAATGGGCATCGCCGGCGCGGCCTGGGCCACCGGCATCTCGCGCGCCGCCGCGGTGGCGCTGGGCGCCGGCTTTCTCAGCCGCTGGTTCGCGCTGCCCCTCGAACGCCGGCGCGTGGACTGGAGCGAAGTGCGCCGCATGCTCGCCATCGGCGCGCCGCTGGCGGCTTCCGTCACCGGTTACGCCTTGGTCTTCATCCTGGTGCTGAAAACCAGCGTGGCGGGGCTCGGCCGCGACGTGCAGGCCGGGCTGGGCGTGGGCTTCAACGGCGTCGAATCGCTGTCCTACTGCGCCCTCATGGGGCCGGCCGTCGCCGCGGCTTCGATCGTCGGCCGCCGCCTCGGCGCCGGCGATCTGGCGGGCGCGCGCGCCGGCATGCGCGCCTGCCTGCTGATGAGCGCCGCCATGGCCGCCGTGGCCAGCGTGCTGTTCCTGCTGATACCAGGACCGCTGTCCGCCGGATTCACCGACGAGCCAGCCGTGCGGCGCGAAGCCGTCGTTTACCTGCAGGTCGTGGCGTTCTCGCAAGTGATCACCGCCGTGGACGCGGTGCTGCAGCAATCCATGGCCGGCGCGGGACGCACCTTCCACATGTCGCTGATCAACCTCGCGGGCTACGCCTCGCGCATTCCGCTCGCCGCGCTGTTCACCGCCGGTCTCGGCTGGGGCGCAGCCGGCGTGTGGTGGGCGCTCAACGCGTCGAACTTCCTGAAACTCGGGGCTATGATCCTGCTGTTCCGCCGACTGCGCCTGTTCGCGGCCCCGCCTCCCCCTCCGAAGCTCCCTTGACGAACGAAAGAGCCTTCATTCACCCGCGCGAGTTTCCGCTCGACCGGATTTTCATGACGCAGGCGGAGGTGATGCGGCGCAATCCCCAGCGGCTGGAGTTCCTGCAGGTGGAGTCCATTCTGCACTGCGACCTCGCCGCCAACCTGATCGTCGGCCACCGCAAGGTGCGGGACGACGAGTTCTGGGTGCGCGGCCACTTGCCGGGCCGGCCTCTGCTGCCCGGCGTGATGATGTGCGAAACCCTGGCGCAGGTCGCCAGCATTCACGCTCACCTGGAATTGAAGCTGCAGGAGAACGTCTTCATGGGCTTCGGCGCTCTCGACCGGGTGCGCTTTCGCGCCGCCGTCGCGCCGCCCTGCGATCTGTGGGTGGCCGGAAAAATCCTGAAGGCCTCGGCGCGCCGCCCCTACTTTTCCTGGGGCGGGCAGCTGCTGCGCGAGGACGGATTCATCGTCGCGGAAGCCGAGATCGTGGGCGTCGGCATGTGAGAGGCGTCGGTGCCGTCCGGCGGCAGGATGGCCATCACGTCGAGCGCGGCGCACGTGCAGGGCACGCCGAGCAACTCTGACAAAGAGGGCTTGGTGCGGCCCTCGTCCCCGCTGACGGCTTCCTTGATGTAGGTGCCGTGCGCGGAGCGGATCAGCAGCAGCCAGTCGCCGGCGTCCTGCTCCCAGGACAGCAGCCGAATCCAGCGCTCGCGTTCCAGCAGGGAGCGGCGGTGCGCGACGCGCCCCGGGGTGGTCTGCAGAATCGTGATGGTCTCGCGCGCCTGCAGCGCGGTCAGCCGGCGCGCCATTTCCGCGTCGCCGGGAAAGCCCTCGCCGAAGCGCACGCGCGCCAAATATTCCTTGGCGCAGCGCGTTTCCTTGATTTCCGCGACGCGACGCCGGCCGCACAGGCGCAGGTCGAAGATCTCGATGCGGCCCTCGAAGCGCCGATTGACTTCGGCCGCCAGCTCCTGCAGATCGGCCTCGGGCCGGCGCGCCTTCAGCATCTCGAAGACGAACAGCCGCCCGTTGCCGAGCATGCGCACGTCCAGGTCCTCGCGGCCGGCGCCGTGGAATTTGTTGCGGCGCGCCTTGAAGCGCGGCATGGCCACGCGGGCGATCAGCTCCTGCACCGAGTCGCGGGTGAGCTTGCCGAAGCCCTCGCAGCGCGCGCAGCCGCGGCCCTTGCACTCCGGGCAGAAGAACACGGTCTGCGGCAGGTCGCGCACCAGCTTGCGGTAGCGGCCCTCGAACAGGACGCGCACGCCCTGGGCTTGGCCGGCGGGCGCGCCGGCTTCGAGTTCGGCGTCCGCGCCAGCGTCGGCATCGGCGTCGGGAACGGCTTGGGGAGCGGACTCGGGCAAGGTTAGGATGCGCGCGTGTGGCCGGAACTGTTCACGATCCCCGGACTGGGGCTGCCGATCCGCTCCTTCGGGTTGATGGTCGGCACGGGTTTCCTGGTGGCGATTTGGCTGATGGCGCGGATGTCGAAACGCTGGGGCACGGACCCGGCCCGCGACCCCGCGCGCATCTTCGAGCTTTCCACCTGGCTGCTCATCGGCGTGCTGGCGGGCGCGCGGCTGGCCTTCGTTCTGTTGAACTGGCGCCAGTACGCCGACGACCCGCTTGACATCGTGAAAACCTGGGAAGGAGGCCTCGTGATGTACGGCGGCCTCATTCTAGCCCTCCTCCTCGGCGGCTGGAAGGCGCGCAAGCTGGGCATGCCCGGCTGGCAGAGCGCGGACTACGGCCTGACCGCCGGCTTTCTGGGCCAGATGATCGGCCGCATCGGCTGCCTGCTGGTCGGCGACGACCACGGCCGCCCGACCGACGTGCCCTGGGCCATCACCTTTCCCGATCCGCTGCCGCACGGCTCGGCCTTCCCGCCCGAATGGGCCGGCGTGCCGGTGCATCCGACGCAGCTTTACATGGCGCTCAAGGCGCTGGCGCTCTTCGGGCTGGGCTGCTGGCTGCTGCGCCGCAAAACCTTCCACGGCCAAGTCACCTGCATTCTGCTGATGGGTTACGCGGTCCTGCGCTCCATCATCGAGATCTTCCGCGGCGACGCCAGCGCGCGCGGCGGCATCTTCCGCGAGGGCCTCGCGCCGGAAGACGTGGGCACGCGCCTGCACGGCCTGGGCGTGGCCGATCCGAGCGGCCGCATCACCGACGTCGAGGGCTATCAGCAATTGTTGCGCGAAGGCACGGAGGGCATCGTGCCGCAGCTCCTGCTGTCTTCCTCGCAAATCATCAGCATGTTCATGTTCGCCTTCGCGCTGCTGATGTACTTCCGCCTGCGCGCGCAGCCGGCGCAGCGCGTGACGAAGGCGGCCTGAGGCCATGGCCTTCCTCGCCGGCGTGGACGAAGCGGGCTACGGCCCCTTCGTCGGGCCGCTGGCAATCGGCTACAGCCTCTTCCGCCTCGGCGATCCGCAGGCCGATCTGTGGCGCCTCCTCGAGCCGGCCGCGGCGCGCAAGGCGCGGCGCAAAGCCGGCGCGGCCGAGCGGCGGCTGTGGCTGGACGACAGCAAATTGGTGAATCAGGGGCCGCACGGCCGCGCGCGCCTCGAGCGCAGCGTCGCCGCCTTCCGCGAATTGTCAGCCCCGGGCCGCGCCGATCTGGACGGCTGGATCGGCGAGCCGCCGGCCGGCGATCCGCGTTTGCTGCGCGCCTCGCCCTGGCACGCGCGCCTCGAGGGTCCGCTGTGCCCCCACGCCGACGCCGGCCGCGCGCGCCTCGACGCCGCCGCGCTGCGCCGCGCGCTCGAGGCCGGCGGCTGCTCGCTGCACGCGCTCGGCGCGCGCGCGGTGCCGGCCAACGAGTGGAACGGGGCGCTGGCGGCGCACGGGCTGAACAAGGGCGAGGCGCACTTCGAACTGACGATGGAGGTGGTGCGGCACATCCTGCGCATCACGGGCTCGGCGCCGCTGCGGATGGAGTTGGACCGCCACGGCGGGCGCATGCGCTACGCGGGCAAGTTGCGCGACGCGCTGGGCGCGGACGGCGTCGTCACGCACGGCGAAACGGAGGCGGGATCCGCCTACACCGTGACGATCGGCGGGCGCGCGGTGCAGATGCGCTTCAGCGAAGGCGCCGACGGCCAGCACGCGCCGGTGGCGCTGGCCTCGCTGGCCGCGAAGCAGACGCGCGAGCGGATGATGGATCTGCACAACGCCTGGTTCGGCGCGCGGCTCCCGCAGTTGAAGCCCACCAAGGGCTACGCGCTGGACGCCCGCCGCTGGCTGCGCGAAGTCGAGCCGCGGCTCGCGGAACTGGAACTCGGCGCCGAATTGGTCAAGCGGGATCGCTGAGTCCGCCTTCCGTATCTGCGTAGCCGAATTGCCCCAGGATTTTGTCAAAGACCGGGCCGCGGCAGAGGCGCTCGATCTCCCCCGCCTCCGGCGCGCTGCGCCAGCGTTCGGCGCGGCCGGCGTCGAGGCGCGCGAGTTCGCGCTGACAGGCGGGCTCGGCGAGCAGATCGAGGCCGAGGAAGGCGCCCAACTGCGCCGCGACCTCCTGCGGCCGCGCGATCCAGTCCTCGTAGCGCAATTCGAGGCGGCGTTCAGCCGGGATGCGGCCGCGGAAGTCCAACCAGGCCTGGTTCCAGTCCACCCACTGCTGCGCGCAATCCGCGAGCGTGAACACGGCCTTGCCCCGCACGCGTCCTGTCTGCGGCGCGAGTTTGCGCGCCAAGGCTTCGACGTTCGCCTCCGGCCGCCGCGCCACGAAGATCCAGCGCGCCTGCGGGAAGATGCGCGCCAGCGGATCGAGCAGGAACAGAAACTCCGGATACTTGTCGCCCCACAGCAATGGCGCCGGCTCGCGCCCGCCGCAGTGATGCTCCCAGCAGAGCCGCCGCACGAAGGCGCCGACGTCCTGCGCGCGCGCCAGGCGCTGCAGCGTGCCGTCTTCCTGCCAGCGCAAGAATATTCCCTCCACGTTCCGGCGCGCCGCGCTCCAGCGCTCGCCCTCGCGCACTTCGAGAGCGCGCGCGAATTCGTGGTAACGCGCGTAGGGCAGGCCGCGGCCATCCGCGCCGGCCATCGCGGTGAACCAGGCGGCGGCCATGCGGATCACGCCTTCCTCGTAGCCGAATGCGGCGCGCGGGTGCAGGCCGATCAAGCGCGCGGTGAAGGTGGTGCCGGAGCGCTGATTGCCCGTGAGCAGAAAGGGCGCGGATTCCATGCCGCCGCCCATCATGCCGGCGCGGCCTGCAATTCTTCCCAGGCTGCCGCCAGCGCCGCCGGGGTGAAGCCGCCGCCGGAGCCGTCGAGCATGCGATAACGCAGGCCGCACCGCGCGGCGAGGCGCGCGAAGTGATTGCGCGGCGCCGGCTCGTCGCGGACGCGCGCGTTCAGTTCCAGCACGCGCGTGCCTGGCGGCGCAAAGATCAGATTGGCGAGCGCCGCGCCGTGCGGCGCAACCACGATTTCCGCGCCGGCGAACAGGCGCGCCTGATCGGCCAGGCTGCGGCCGTCCAGGGTCACCGGCGTCAGGCCTTCCCGCGCCAGCAGCGGCTGCAGCGCCCGATCCGCCGCCTCGTCGAGCTCCCGGCGCGCGGCGCTGCGGCGGGTCAGATAGAGCCGGCGCGGCGCGCCCGGCTCAGGCTCTCCGCGCAACTGCCGGGACAATTCCTGAATGGCCTGCCACACCGGCGCGGTGAAAATCAGGTCCGCGCGTTGCGCCGAATCCACGTCCAGCCTATGCAGCCGGCGCGCGCGATAGGCTCCTGGCGCGAGGAATTGCAGCGGCCGCGGCGGCGCGATTCCTTCGAGGCCCTGCTCGAACACGCTGCGCGCGAAGGCGACGGGCCGCGGCACCGCCACGTGATCCTCGTAGCGCGCCAACAGCGCCGGCACCCGCGGGTCCACGAAGGCGCCGGCCGCGCGCAGCAGCGGGAGGTGGAGCAGCAGCCAATGGAAGTAGTTGGGCCAGCCGGGATCCACCGCCAGGAAAGCCTCGGGAAACTCGCCCAGCAGATCGGAGGCGCGGGGGGGGGGAATGGTCCGCCCCTGCTTGCGCTCGCGCGGCGCGTTGACGGGCCGGATGAAGCGGAGGCTGTCTTCGATCACCGCCCCGTCGCGAAACAGCACGCCGTCGATGCCGGGGGTGATCCAGAAGTCCACGTCCTCCAGGACTCGGTGGCGCAGGACCATCTCGTCCGGCGGCACCGCGATCCGAGTCATGGCCTCATTGTATGCTTGGCAATGCCTGAGGCCGTCGCCAGGGTGCCGCGCGCCGAGGGCCGGTAATCTAGGATTGATCCATTACACTGGTCGGAGGTCTTCAGGATCAATCCGTCCATTCCAATCAACCCGTACCCTCCATCCTCATGTTCCTCGTCAGCACGATTCTTCTCGCGGCAGCCGCGGCTCCCGCTCAAGACATGGTCGGCGTTTCCTGGGGCGGCCAGGCCTACTGGCTCGATTCCGCCACCGGCACCGGCGGCCTGCTCGGCAACACCGGCTACGGCAGCATCAACAGCCTGGCCCGCTCGCCGGGCGGCACGATCTACGCGATGGCGGGCTACGGCAGCGCCAACAGTCTCATCACGATCAATCCGACCACCGGCGCCGGCACCTTGGTGGGCGTGTCAAACCTGACTTCGGTGCGCGGCATGACGTTCGACGGCGCCGGCACTCTCTGGGCCGTGAACGACTCCTCGGGCACCGGCATCGGCCTCGACGACCTCTACACCGTCAACACCACCACGGGCTTCGCAACGCTCGTCGGCAGCACCAACTACTTCGGCATGCAGGGTCTGGGCTGGGCCAACGGCACGCTCTACGGCTGGGAAGCCGGCTCCGGCAGCGGCATCGGCGACGGCCTGATGACCATCAACACCGCGACCGGCGCGGCGACCGACGTCAACCCGGCGGTGGGCGGCTCCTCCAGTGAGGTGCAGACCATCTGCGCCTCCGGGGCCGGCGTGCTCTACGGCGGACGCGACGCTCTCTACACGATCAACGCCGCCACCGGAGTGACCACCCTCGTCGGCGCCGGCGGCTACGGCGACCTGCGCGGCATCGAGTTCAAGTCCGGCGGCGGCGGCGGCCCGACCCTCAGCAAGACCGGCACTTGCCCCGGCCCCGTCACCATCACCGTGAACGGCGCCACGCCAAACAGCCCGGTGGCGGTGGTCTACGGCCTCCCCGGCAGCTACACGCGCACCAGCGCGCCGTGCATCGGCCTCACGCTGAACGTCGCGACGCCGACCCTGGCCGGCATCCTGTCCTCCAACAACAGCGGCACGGCTTCGATCAGCTTCAACTCGCCTCCGGGCCTCTGCGGCCGCACCGTGCAAGCGGTGGACGTGCCGTCCTGCACGAAGACCAACACGATCACGCTCTAAGCGCAGCGCCGATCGAATCCGGGGCCGCCTCCACGCGAGGCGGCCCCTTCTTTTTCAGCCCTTCTTCTTGTCCTTCTCTTTGACGAAGAACTGGAAGAACGGGTTGGTCGGATCGATGTCCTCGCGCTTGGCGCGCGGATCGGGCCCGAAGTCCTCGCTGCGGCGCTTCTCGCGCCGCGGGCCGCGATCGCCGCCGGCGCGCTCGCCGCGGTCCGGACGATCCCGGCGCTGCGAACGGGCGCTGTCGCGGCTGGTCTGACGGCCGCCGCCGCCGGCGCCGGCCATCTCGCGGGGGGCGCCGTCGCGGTCGCCGCGGGGCGCTCCGCCCGTGCGCTCGGCGCGCTTCGCCGCCAGACGCGCGGCCACTTCGGCCTCCTGCTCTTCGGTGAGCAGAGTCAGGCGCATGCGCTGCTCGGCCAGATCCACCTCCAGCACCCGCACCTCGACCTCCTGGCCGAGCTGCAGCACTTCGGAAGGATCTTTGACAAATCGATCCGAGACCAGGTGGCTGACGTGCACCAGGCCGGGGCGCGAGGCGCCGACGTCCACGAAGGCTCCGTACTCGGCGAGGCTCTTGACCACGCCTTTGAGGCGGTCGCCTTTCTGCAGGGTTTCCAGGCGCAGAACCTCGGCGCGGCGGCGCAAGCTGGGCTTGCGGCGGCTGCTGCGCGCGAGGGCTTCGCGCAGGCGCTCGTAGACGCCGTCGGCCTGGTCCACGCCTTCGAGCGCCTGCCCCCAGGGCAGGCCTTCCATGACGGCGGCATCGCGCAGCGCGTCGGCCAGCGTCACGCCGGCCGCCTCGAGGGCGCGCGCGAGCACCGTGCGGAACTCCGGGTGCAGGAAGCGGCTGCCGTCGAGTGGGTCGTCGCCGCCGCGCACGCGCAGCAGGCAGCAGGCGGCGCGGAAATCGCGCGGATTCAGGGCCATGCGCGCCTGGAAATCCTCGAGCGAGCGGAAGGGCGCGGTCGCGCGCTCGGCCACCACGCCCTCGGCGTCCACGCCCGGCACGCGCCGCAGCGAGTCCAGCGTGGCGGTGTTGAGATCCACGCCGCGGATCCACAGCAGCTCGCGCAGGAACAGCGCTTCGAAGTCCTCGAGCAGGCGCGGATTGACTTCGGCGCGCAGCGGCACGAAGGAGCGGATCACGTGCGGCGTGTGCAGCGCCGCGGTGCGCGGATCCAGCGTCAGGCAGCCGATCAAGAACGCATGGCGCTCGTCTTGCGAGAGCAGAGCCTCGCAGGGCCGGCGCGCCACCTCGCGCAGCAAGGTGCGGCCGGCGCCGGGCGGCACCAGCACCGAACGCAGCTGCTCGCTGCGCTTGCGCAGAGCCTTGACGGCGCGCTGACCGGCGGCGCGCGCGATGCCCTCGCCGCTGAAGGCCACCACCGCGGGCAGATCTTCGCCCAGCAGTTTGCCGAGGGCCTCTTCAAAGGCTTCGCCCTTCACTTCCAGTTCGGCGACGCGCGGCGTCTGGTCGCGGTCGGCCACCAGCGCGGCGATCACGCGCGCGCCGCGGCCGGGCGCGAAGGCCAGCACCATTCCGTCCTGATGGCCGCGGTCCAGCGCGTGCGCGACCGTGGTCCAGGCCTCTTGCAAGGCATGCACCTCGGCGCGGTGCTTCATGGTGGCGCGGAAATCCTGCACCAGGCGCGGCAGGCGCTCTTCCTCGACGAAACGCACGAAGAGATCGCGGTAGACCTCCTTCTCCTGGGCCGGCGCGTCGAGCACGTGCTCGGCGTGGAGTTGCAGCAGCTCGGGCTTCGGCAGCTCGAAGCGCAGCTTGAGGCCGCGCGCCTTCTCGCCGCGGCGCAGCCGCAGGTAGAACTCCGGATCCATGCCGCTGAGCGGCGCGGGTCCGCCCGCCAGCGCGTGGTGCTTGACCGCTTCCTCGCCTTCGCCGGCCGGCTCGACCGTGAGCAGCGCGCGCGTCTCGAACAGGCGGCGCAGGGCCGCGGCCAGAACGTGATTGCCGCGCAACTTGGCCACGAAGGCGGCGTGCGCCTCCTTCTCAGGGACGGTGGCGCCAGCCGGCGCCGGCGAGGGCACCAGGGCCAGCAGCAAGTCCTCGAGCGCGCCTTCAGTCTCAGCGCGCGCCGCGTGCGCGCGCCACTCGGCGTGCTCTTCCCCCGCGTGCTCGCGCAACGCGTTGGCGCGGCGCCGCTCGAAGGACTCGATGCGCCGGAGCTTCTCCAGCAGCAGGTCGAAGCCGAACGCGTCGGAGAACGTGCCGGCAAGGCCGGGATCGCCGCAGCGCAGCCACAGAGGATGCTCGCCGGCGGCCAAGCCCGCGCGCAGACGCGCGAGCGCGTCGGCCTTCAAGCCGAGCGCGCGCGCAATCCTGTTCTCGGCCTCGGCCGTCGGCGTCGCGGTCATGGGCTACTTCAGCCGTTCCTTGACGAGTTTTTCCTGCACGTAGCTCGGCACGTCCTGATAGCCGCAGGGCTCCATCGAGAAGGAGCCGCGGCCCTGGGTCGAGCCCCGGATCGTGCCGGAGTAGGCGAACATCTCGGCGATCGGCACCTTGCCGCGAATCTCGCGGATGGGGCCAGCCATGGTGATTTCCTCGATCGCCACGCGGCGGGTGTTGAGGTCGCCGACCACGTTGCCCAGGAATTCCTCGGGCACAGTCACGACCAACTTCATGATCGGCTCGAGGATCTTGAAGTTGTTCTCGACCGCGTCGCGGAAGGCGCGCTGCGCCGCGAGATTGAACGCCAGTTCGCTGGAGTCCACTTCGTGAACTTTGCCGAAGTACAGCTCGGCCTCGACGCCGACAAACGGCCAGCCCAGGCGTCCGCCGCTGGTGGCGGCCTCGGCAATGCCCTTCTCGACGGCCGGAATGAAGTTCTGCGGAATCACGCCGCCCTTCACGCCGTCGATGAAGTGGGTCTGGTCCTCGGCCGAAATGTCCCACGGGCGGAACTTGATGTTGACGACCGCGTACTGGCCCGAACCGCCGGACTGCTTGATCTGGCGGCCTTCCACGTCCACCTCGTTCTTGATGGTCTGCCGGTAAGCCACGCGCGGCGCGCCGACCGAAATCGGGATCTTGTGGTCGCGCCCGATGCGGGTCGTGATGATTTCCAGGTGCAATTCGCCCATGCCCGAGATCACCGTCTGCTCGGTGTCGGCGTCGGTGTGCACCCGGAAGGAGGGATCCTCGCGCGTCAGCTTGCCGAGCAACTCGCCGAGCTTGTCGCGGTCGGACATGGTCTTCGGCTCGATGCTCATCGAGATCACCGGCTCGGGGAAGGTCATGGACTCGAGCACGATGGCGTGGCGCTCGTCGCAGACCGTGTCTCCGGTCACCGTCATCTTCAGGCCGATGACCGCGCCGATGTCCCCCGCCTTGATCTCTTCGGTGGGCTGGCGCAGGTTCGCGTGCATGAACATCAGGCGGCCGACCCGCTCGCGCTTGCGCGTGCGCGGATTCAGCACCGAATCGCCCCGCTTGAGCGTGCCGGAGTAGACGCGGATGAAAGTCAGGTCGCCGTTGGGATCGGCGATGGTCTTGAAGGCCAGCGAGGACAGCGGCGCGCTCGGGTCAGGATGGCGCACGATCTCCTTGGTCTCGTCTTCCGGATCCCTGCCCTTGATCTGCCCCTTGTCCAGCGGCGAGGGCAGGAAGTCCACGACTGCGTCGAGCAGCGGGTGAACGCCCTTGTCGTGCAACGCCGAGCCGCAGAACACCGGCACCGCGTGGCCCAGCAGGGTGGCCTTGCGCGTGGCGCGCATGAGCTCCTCGAGCGTGAAGGTGCCGCCCTCGAGGAAGCGCTCGACCAGAGTGTCCTCGACCTCGACGATCTTCTCGACCATCTCCTGGCGGCGGGCCTCGGCCAGCTCGCGCATGTCGGCCGGGATCGGAATCTCGACCATCTTGAGATCCTTGTCTTCCTCGACGAACTTGTAGGCCTTCATGGTCAGAAGGTCCACGGAGCCGTAGTACTCCTTCTCCTTGCCGAGGGGCAGCTGCATGCGCACCGCGTTGCAGCGCAGGCGGCGCAGAATGCTCTCGAACGCCTTGTCGAAGTCCGCGCCGGTGCGGTCCAGCTTGTTGATGAAGCAGATGCGCGGGACGCCGTAGCGGTCCGCTTGGCGCCACACCGTCTCCGACTGGGCCTCCACGCCGGCCACGCCGTCGAACACGGTCACGGCGCCATCCAGCACCCGCAGCGAGCGCTCGACCTCGATGGTGAAGTCCACGTGCCCCGGCGTGTCGATCAGGTTGATCCGGTGGTCCCGCCAGAAGACCTGGGTGGC
>CAYVPL010000008.1:0-26839 GCA_964453755.1 uncultured Planctomycetales bacterium | reverse complement strand
GCGTCCGGTTGCCTTCGCAGTCCACGGGCCGGGGCCCTCGTGCGAATCTTGATGTGGGGGGAGGATAGCAGGGGGGGTGGCGGCTTGAGTGTGACATTTTGTGACACACCGGCCGCAAGGCCTCCTGCATTTCCCCCAGGCGCTACGCCGCCACGCTGGTGCTCAGCCTACTCCTTGGGGCGCCACTGCCCTCCAGGCAACCACAGCCCTTCCACGGGGTCGCCACTCATCAGATCCGCAAGAATCGGCGACAGGAATCCGCTGAGCGCACGCGGGAACTCCGCGCCAGGATCGTCTGGAAGTTCCAGCCGCGCGCGCCGCGCGAACGCCCGCAGCTGGGCTGGTCGAGACGGATTCTCCCAGTACCGGCGCGTCAGCCCGATGGGTGGCTCCTCCGGAATCGGAGTACCTCTCCGCTGGAAGGTGCGGCGCACTGCCTCCGTGAGCGTGACGCGATCAAACTCGAATTGCATGGCGAGGTGGTGCAGATCGAAGAAGTCCTTGATCCGGCTGTTCCGGTCGCCGAGCACAACGAGAGCCTCGAGTTTCTCTGCCACGACCGCCTCGCGCGGGTAAGCGAACACCTCCGGCGCCGGAAAGTCGAGCAGGGTTGGATAGGCACAGAGCTTGGGCGCTGGCCAAACAGAGTCGCCGACGCCAACGTCAATCTGGAGCGTCAGGCGCGCGGATCCGACGCGAGCCGGGAGGTTGGCCCGCACGCCAGCGGACTCATCCTCGGCCCGGATCGCTTCGAGCTGAATGCCGGCAGGCTCGAACTCAACGGCGTCGTCGGCAACCACAGCAGAACAGGCAAGCTGCAGATCGTCACGAATGGCATCGGAGGATCCATCGCCACGGCGCAGCAGGTCGAGATCGAGCGTGGCGCGGTAGGGCTGCTCCGACCAGAGGCGCAGCAGCATGGCACCCTTCAAGACGAAGCGCTGGCGTTGCTCTGAGGCACCCAAGCGGTGCAGGAAGCGCTCCAAGCAGTACTGCGTAAGCAGGATCTGGTACTCGCCGCCATTGCGCTTCGCCTGTGTGAGTAGACGCGCCGCGACTGAGGCGGCAAGGTTCTTCTTGTTCGCGCTCATGCGATGGAATCCAGATACGGTTGCATCACGCGCGCCACACGGCATATTCCTGCGTAGCGGGCAAGTTCTGTTGCCCCCCCACGGTGGCGGCGGGCGAAGTCCCGCAGGGCTTCCACCGCGACGTCGATGCCAATTTTGTTGCGGTACTTGAAACAGTCGGCGACGGTCTTGGCCGCCGAGTACACCCGCACGTCCACCTTCTCGATCCGGTGGGTTTCGATTCCCTCGGTCAGCGCTTCCCCCGAGAAGCGCGCGACCCGCAGCCGCGGATAGTCCAGGCTTGGCCGGCGCGCCTTTTCGGGAAGGGCGATCCACACGTCGGCCGGTGCCTGAGTGGTGAGGCCGTGAAAACGCAGGGCAGTCAGAAGGCAGAAAACGCTGCCGGGCACGCGCTTGGCAACGAGAGCGAGCGTGTTCTGCGCGGTCAGCGAGTGATTCTCTGCAACGTACAGGCCGCGGGCGAGACGGGTAACCCGGCCTTCCCGAACGAGGTCGTAAAGCTGTTGACGCGGGATGCCCTGCGCCGCCAGATCGGCAGGGCGGACGATGCCCATTCGTCGGATCATGGGGAGGATTTGGCCAGAGCGGCGAGCGGGCATGGAGGTGATCATACAATATGTCGGTATTTATGTGCAATCCCCTACGGTTAATATCGCCGTTTCGCCGACCCGGATCTGGACTCGGCCGTGCGCGCAGAGATCGGCGAGGTCGTCAGCGGTACCGAGAGCCCACTGTGGATCGTGGAGGCGGAAGATTGGGCGTTACTCCAGACCCTCTGCAGCGTCCTCTCATGCCGCGAATCCAGCGTAGTTCAAGCCTGGTGCACAGTTGACAGTATCCTGATTATTATATATATTTGTCAACCGCGCAGCCCATGCCCCACCCCGCCCAACGCCTGCGCCAAGCCCGACTGGCCCGCGGGATGTCCCTCGCGGACTTGAGTGAGCGCCTCAAGAGGCAGGGCGGGTCCATCACCCGCGCCGGGCTCTCCAAGTACGAGCAGGAAAAGAGCCGGCCTCCCGCCGGGATGCTGCTGCGGTTAGCCCGAGCCCTCGAGGTCCGGCCTTCCTTCCTGGTCGGGGAGGCGGGTCCCGCGATTCAATGGATCGGCTACCGCAAGCACGCGCATCTTTCGAAGCGGACGACGGAGTCCATCCAGGCGCGGGCGGAAATGCGCGTCGAGAGGCAACTCTGGCTGGAGGAGGCTCTCGGCGCCACGCCGCGCGGCGGATTACTACCCGCGAAGGAAGTCCGCAGCTTTGCCCAGGCCGAGGCTCAAGCGGAAGCTCTCCGCCACCGCTGGCGCCTCGACGGCGCACCAGTGCCGCGCCTCGTCGAGCGCGCGGAAGACGAAGGGGCGCGCATCGTCGGGCTGGAGCCCGTGGAATCGTTCGACGGACTGTCCGGCTGGGCCGGTCCCCGCGTGCCAGTCATCGTTCTCAACGAGGCCATGCCGCCGGACCGATTGCGGCTGAATCTGGCGCATGAGATGGGGCACTTGGTCTGCGCCTTTCCCGGCGCGACGCCCAAGAACGAGGAAGCCTTCGCTTTCCGTTTCGCAGCGGCATTTCTGGTGCCCGCGGCCGCCGCTCGCGCCGAACTCGGCGAACGGCGCGGCAGCTTGAGCATCGAGGAACTCGCGCGGCTCAAGCGCAAGTACGGCTTCAGCATGCAAGCCTGGATCCGCCGCGCCCGCGACCTGAAAATTGTCAGCGAAGGCGCGTACGCGGACCTCAACCGGCAGTTCCGCGCGCGCGGATGGCACCGCGAGGAGCCCGTGGCCTGCACCGAACCCGAAAAACCGCAGCGATTGCAGCTCATGGCTCTGCGGGCGCTGGCCGAGAGCGTCGTCGGCGAAGATTGGGTGCGGGAAACCTGCCCCGAGGCGCTGCGGAGCACGCTGGATGCGCCGGCGGCAGGCCGGCGCACGGGTGCGCGGGAATTGATGCGGCTGCCGCCGGCTCAGAGGCGTGACGCCCTCGCGTGCGCAGCTGCCAAGGCCGCCGCGGATTACGCAGCTGACGAAGACTTGATCACCCTCCGCAGCCTGGAAGGCGAGGACTTCCGCGATGAGCCCGAGGCGCGGTGAAGTCTGGTGGGTGAGCCTCGATCCCGCAGTGGGAGCCGCGCAGTCGAAGACCAAGCCGGTTGTCGTGATGAGCGCGGACGGCGTGGGCAAGCTGCCGCTGCGCATCGTGGTGCCATGTACGGACTGGAAGCCGCGGTACGAGGACTATCCGTGGTTCGTCCACCTTCCCGCGCAAGCAGCGAACGGCTTGCGGAAGGACTCCGGTGCGGACGCCTTCCAGGTGCGCAGTCTTTCGCTGGAGCGCTTCGCGCGCCGGGCGGGAAGGCTTTACGGCGGGACGATTGGCGAGATTGCGGCGGCCATTGCTTTGTGCGTGGATTACGAGGGGTGAACCTGTAACCCCCGCCCGTGGGCGGCGTCATCTCGGTGTGCGGACTTCTTCCGCTACGCTGCCTCCCCCTCCCGCTGCCATGAAACTCTTCACCATCGGCTTCACCCAGTGCTCCGCCGAGGACTTTTTCACGCGCCTCAAGAAGTCCGGCGTGAAGCGCGTGATTGACGTGCGCCTCAAGAACGACTCGCAGCTGGCCGGCTTCACCAAGAAGGGCGACCTCGAGTACTTCCTGAAGGCCCTCTGCCGCATCGAGTACGCGCACCACACCGAGCTCGCGCCCACGCAAGAGATGCTGGACTCTTACAAGTCCGGCAAGGGCAAGTGGCCGGCCTACGAGAAGAAGCTGCGCGATCTGATGGCCAGCCGCAAGATTGACAAGACGCTGACGCGCGCCGCGCTGGACGGCGCCTGCCTCCTGTGCGGCGAGGCCAAGCCGGACGAATGCCACCGCCGGTTGGTGGCGGAGTACCTGCAATCAAAGTGGAAGGGTTTGGAGATCGTGCATCTCTGAAGACGCGCGGGTGGCGCTGTGCAAGCCGGCGGTCGTGCCGCTACTCCAACTCATCCAACGCGACGAGCCGGTAGCTGACGCTCCGCCCTGCGGCCTCGTTCTGAGCCAGCACGCCAAACTCGATCAGCGCCCGGATGTCCCGCAGCGCCGTGTCCGAGGAACACTTCGCCAGCGCCGCATACTTGGCAGTGGTCAGCCTTCCCTCGAAGCCCTCCAGCAGCCGGTTGAGCATCCCGCGCTGCCGCTCGTTCACCGACCGCCCTTGCAGTCGGCGCCACACGTCGGCCTTGCGATACACCGCCGCAAGCAACTCGTCGGAGCGCCCCAGCGCGCGTTGCAGGCAGCCGAGGAACCACGTCAGCCACTCCGTCACGTCCAGGCCGCCGCGCTGCGCGGACTCGAGCGCTTCGTAATAGTCGCGCCGTTCGGCTTCGAGCTGTGAGGACATGCTGAAGTAGCGCTCGCCGACGCCGTCCGCGCGGGCAAGCATCATTTCTGCAACGGCTCGCGCGATGCGGCCGTTGCCGTCTTCAAAAGGGTGAATCGTCACGAAGTGGAAGTGCGCGACTCCCGCCTTCAAAACCGGATCGGTTGCAGCGTCTTGGTCGAACCACTGCAGGAAGCGCGTCATCTCCCGTTCCAGCCGGTCCGCGGCGGGCGCCTCGAAGTGCACGCGCTCGCGCCCGATCGGGCCCGAGACCACTTGCATCGGCTCCATCTCCGGCCGCCGCCACGCGCCGACGGCGATGCGCGTCATGCCTCTGCGCCCGGTCGGGAAGAGCGCCGCGTGCCAGGCCCAAAGACGCTCCGCGGTCAGTGGGGCGCGGAAGTTGCGCGTGGCGTCGAGCATCACTTCGACAATTCCCTCCACCGCGCGTCCGGCTGGAGGAAGGCCAGCCGCGTCCAGGCCGAGCCGCCGCGCCAGCGAGGAACGCACTTCCGCACCGTCGAGGCGCTCGCCTTCGATCGCGGAAGTCGTCAGCACTTCGCGCGTGAGCGCCGCAAGGTTGGCCTCAGCGCGCAACGCAAAACCAAGCGCTTCCATGCGGCCGAGCAAGCGGCCGAGCCCGTACCGGGCATCGGACAGCGGACCGGCAAGTCGGGCCTGATCCCATCGCAGGGCTGGCCAGCCGGAGTGTTCGTGGATGAAAGTCATTCGCCGCAGATTATGCGGTGATTATATCGGCTATTCGCCGCAAATTCTGCGTCGAATCGGCCTTCCGTCGAAGGAGGCCGAGGCCCTGCCTCAGCGCACTTCCACTGACGCCACGTTCGTCAGCACCGAGCTCACGCCGCCCACGCCGCGGATGATCGCGGCCTGGAACCAGACCTGACCGATCGGCGCGCCCGGCGGCACGCGCAGCGGGAAGAGCGCGGCGCCGTTCGCGCCTGCCACTGCGGAGCCGATCAAGGTCGGCGACAGGAGACCCAGGCAATGCCCGCCCAGCACGCCAGGACAGGGTCCGGCGCCGGGGCCGCTGCGGCTCATCGCGAAGTAGGCGCGCTCGCCGGGCTGCAGGCCGCGCGCATCCACGCTGCCGGTGCTGCCGCGCGTCAGCGGACCTTCGACGCCCAACGTCAGAGTCTCCGCCAGATAGAGCGCCTGCGTGTAGTTCGCGTAGCTGACTTGCACGAGGCTGCGGTTGCCCTCGGCGTACTGCGGCAGCAGCCACGCGTCGGTGATCGGCATGCCGCCGATGATCTGGCCGACGCGCGCCAGCCAGAACGGCGCGCCGCCCGGCGTCTTCGCCAGGGCGCCGAAGTCGTAGAAGCCGCCGCCCGCGAAGTAGACGATGCCGTCGCCGAGCGAGGTTGCGCCATAATTGCGGAAGGTCTCGGTGCCGCCCGGAATGACGTCGTCGAGATCGACAATCACGTCCAGCGGGCCGCCTGACAAACGCCCGCGATAGAGACCCTGCCAGCCGCCGAAGAGCGGATACTTCGTGCCGCCGAAGAAGACGTAGGTCTCGCCGTCATGATCGCCGCCCACGACCAGTTCGATCGGGCGGCCGTCCACCGGCAGATTCACGCTCGAATCCACCAGCGTGCGCAGCGTGTCCGTGGCGGCGTCGTGATGGAAGAGCATCGTGGACGTCGCCGCGTTGGTGATGTACGCGCTGAAGACGGTTTGCCCGGCCGCGATGGTGTGCGACCAGATCTCCCAGAAGTTGCCTTGGCCGCCCGGAATCAAATCGTTGCGGAGCGCGATGATGTGATTGGTCCCGCTGGCCAAGTCATGGCGCAGCAGCGAGAGCGCGTCGCCGACGCCGGACGAGTAGGTCACGCTGGCGCCGTCGGTGGAAGTGTCGCGAGTGAAGTAGCCGCCGCCGGAAAGGCTGCGCAGGCTGGGACCGGGCATGCCCTCGACCAGCTCTTCCTTGTATTGAACAGTCGTGGAGCCCAGAAAGAACGCGCGGCCCGCGTGCAGCGCGGGGCTGGCGTAGAACCTGGTCGGCACGCCTTGGGACGGCAGAATCGTGCTGCTGTCCGCGATCACCGTGAAGACGCCGGTGGGCAGGTCGAGCAGGACGATGGCGTCGCCCGCGGCGGTCCACAGGTGCATCAGGACCTGATTGCCCTGCATCGCCGAGCGGCCGATGCCGGTGACCTGGCCCAGGCCCGGGATTTGCGTGCTGACGTCCACGAGGCGCGTCAGGCGCACCTCCTGGGCCGGGAGGGCGCCCGCAAGGGCGATCGCGAGGGTGAGTCGGAGGGCGTGGCGGTGGAGATGGAACATGGCAGGGGCTCAAAGAAGAAGGGCGCAGCGGCGCGGCCTTTCCCCTCATTCTTTCGGCGGAGGTCCTTGTGGCGGCAGCGCCGGCCGACCGCCGGCCCGGCTGGCGCACCCCTGCCCTGGCTCCGGCGTCGCGCTCCTCCTCATAATTGAACGACCGTGAGAGCCGCCGGCGTCCTCGTCCTGTTGTTCAGCCTGGCCCTGGCCGCCTGCGTCGCCAGCCTGCCGCCTCCGGCTGACCCCTTCGACCCGGCCGCGGTGCCGCCGGCCAGCGCGGATCGTTCCTTTTTCGGGGCGCGCAGCATGAACGACCAACTGGCGGCGCTGGAGGCGCTCGGGGTGGAGCCCGGCGACGCGCGCGCCCAACTCGGCCGGCGCCTCTACTTTGACAATCGCCTGTCGCGCAACGGCACCGTGTCTTGCGCCACCTGCCACGACGTCACGTACGGCTTCACCGACCGGCGCGCCACGTCCATGGGCATCGGCCGGCAGCGCGGGCGCCGCAACGCCCCCACCACGTTGAATGCCGCCTTGCAGGAGCGGCAATTCTGGGACGGGCGCGCCGCCGACGTCGAGGAACAGGCCGGCATGCCAATCCTCAATCCCATCGAGATGGGTTTTGCGACTGAGGCGGAGGTTTTGGCGCGCCTGGCCGCGATCCCGGAGTACGCGGCGGAATTCCCGGCCGTCTATGGCCGCTCACCCTATTACCCGGACCTGCGCGACGCGATCGGCGCCTTCGAGCGCACTCTCATTTTCTTGGACGCGCCGTTCGACCGCTGGCGCGCGGGCGAAGCGGCCGCGCTCAGCGACTCGGCGATTCGCGGCTTCGCCCTGTTCAGCGGGCGCGCCGGCTGCACCGCCTGCCATCCCGCCGAGGGCGCGTCTCCTCTCTTCACGGATCAGGACTATCACAACGCCGGCGTCGCCGCCCGCGCGCCTGACTACGCGGCTCTGGCGGACGAAGCGATGCGGCGCCTCGCCGCGGACGACTCCGCCGCCGCCCTCGATGCGCTGGCGCTGAGCACGAATCTGAGCGAACTCGGCCGCTTCGTGATCACCCGCGATCCCGCCGATCTCGGCGCGTTCAAGACGCCCTCGCTGCGCAACGTCGGCGTCACGGGCCCTTATCTGCACGACGGTTCGGCGCAGAATCTGTGGGCGGCCGTGCGCCACATGGACACGGCCGCCGCCCTCAACGCGCAAGACGTGGACGACCTGGTTTCATTTCTCTTCAGCCTCACCGACGTGCGCCTCGCCGCCCAGAACGAGGAAGCTCTGCAGTGGCAGCGCTCCCGTGCCCAGGCGCCGCCGGACTAGAGCACGAGCCGCGTCACGCCGCCGGACAGTCGGCAGGCGCTGAGATCGAGGGCCTGCAGATGCAGCGTGGCGCCGGCGAGCCCGGCCGGCACGCGGCCCGTCATCGTGGCGCTGCCGGCGGCATTGGCATGCAAGAGCGCCAGCACGCGGACCGGCGGCGTCATGGCGAGAGTCAACCAGCCGCAGGGCTGGGTGTCCACGGTGACCGGCCCCGCGCCCGTCAAGGAGTAAGCAACGCCAACCTGGCCCAGCGCGATGGCGCCGGAGACGGTGACCGTGGCCGGCGCGCCTGCGGCCAGCACGGCCGGGCTCACGGTCAACTCCAGCGGCGAAGTCAGATTGCCGAGCCCCACCGGATCGCACGGACTGCCGGCGACGCAGGCGAAGCGCACGTTGTAGACGACGGCGCCCGCAGGAACGCCGAGGTCGCTGAGATCCACGGCCACGCCGACGATCTCGGCCGGATTGTTGGCGCCGCCGCCGTAGAAGTAGTCCTTGTTGGAGACGGTGGTGCCGCCGTCGGTGTCCACGGTGACCGTCGCGGTGAAGCCGTCGTACTCCGTCGAGATGTCATAGACGCCGTAGTCGTACTGCGCGTCGAACATCACGAGGTCGTCGCCCGGCTGATTGGTCACGCCGGATTGAAAATGGCACTGGATCACGGTGTCGGGGCTCGCGTTGGCGTAGCCGTCGTCGTCGAGCGGCAGGCCGGAGAATGCTTCGTCCACCGTGACCGGAACGTTTTGCACGTTGAGCCAGCCCCAGGCATAGGTGCCGCCGGCGATCAGCTGCGCGGAATCCGGCGCGGACAGCGTCCAGGGACCGAGGTTCTGGGTCTGGGCGCTGAGCGATCCGGCCAGCAGGAGGGCGGAGGCGAGGATGAGGGTGCGACGGAGCGGTTTCATGGCTACCTGTTCACGCGCAATCCGCGGCGCAGGCGCCTCATTTCGCCGATTGCGGCTTTATTGCGCCGGATCGTCCAGCAACTCGATCATGGCGCGGCCGAGCGCGTCGCCGATCAACAGATAACTCTCCGCGTTGCCGAACCAGTGGTGCTGATGCGTGGAATTGGGCGAATCCTCGGGCGCGCGCAGGAAGGCGGCCGTCGGCACGAAGCGCGCGCGGCCGCCCGCCGCCTGCTCGCAGCCGGCGCGTTGCCCCGCGCGCAAAATCAGGTTGTCCATGTTGCCCGTCTCGCCGGCCACGAAGGGCAGGCGTGGATCGCCGAGTTCGGCGCGCAAATCGTGAACGAGGTGCGCGAGATTCGACGCGTACTCCGCGGACGCGGCATCGTCGCAGCCGTCGTTCCAGCCTTGGAACCAGAACACGCCCTCGATGCGCGCCTCGTGCCCGGCGAACTGCGGGAAGGCCGTGTTCACTCCGGCAAGGGCCGCGCGGAACTCTGCGAGCATCTGGAGGTAGAACGGACCGACCGCTCCGCCCGCGCTGGGCGGCCGGAAGTCCGCCGCCAGACTCTTGCCGCCCCAGGCGGTCTTGATCAGCAGCACCGGCTCCGCGAAGCGCTCGCCGAGCGCGGCGCCGATCGCCAGCTCGGGACCGAAGTGGTGCGCGTCGTCGTAGACCGCGTAGCCG
Source organism: uncultured Planctomycetales bacterium (assembly GCA_964453755.1). GTDB lineage: Bacteria > Planctomycetota > UBA1135 > UBA1135 > UBA1135 > JAQBVK01. Next base: position 17,167 of record CAYVPL010000008.1, on the reverse strand, counting down.
AGAGTCAGAGGTCCGGATTTCTGCACCGCCTCGGTTTTGTAAGAGACGAAGACGTCGTCCCGCACCGTCCAGGCGCCGTCGCTCCGGCGCAGCGATTGCCAGCGCGCGCCCGCCGCCGGATCCGCCAGCAAACTCACGAGGTTGCCGCGCCCGCCGTTGTAGTCCCGCGCGTCGTCCAGATCCGCGACGGCGTGCCCTTCCATGTTCGACTGGCCTGCCAGCAGAAACACGCGCAGCACCGGCGCGGCCGGCTCCGCCTTCGGCTGAGGCGCCGGCCCATCGGCGCACTGCGCGAGCAGCCCTGCGCCTCCCATTGCGAGGATGGCCAGAATGGACGGCCGCCGAGCACGAAGAGAAAAGGGAGACTGCGCCATTTCAGAGACTCGCCTCCCAGCCGCCCTCGTTGAAGCCCACCAGCCAGTCCTTCCCCACCCGCGCCGCCGGCGCGCGCAGATTGCCGGTCGGGCCGCTCACCGCCTCGGCGAAGGCGGCGCTGCCGGGAGGCGCGGCTTTCAGGTCCAAGAGCGCGGTTTTCGCTCCGCGCGAAACGCGCACGCTGCGCGCGCCCGCGAAGAGCGCGGCCAGATCGGCGGCGCCGAAGGTCTTGCTGCTCGCCTTCACCGTCTCACGGACGGCGATGCCGCGCTTCTTCAGGAAGGCGTCGGCCTTGGCGCAGCCCGTTCAGCCGCTACGGTGGTAGTACCAATCCAGGGTCTTGACCATGGCCCCCATCCTACGCCTCGGCGCGATACTGGAGCAGCCCGCACGCTCATGCAACCACCCCGCCGCACTTCCTCCAACCTCTATCCCTGCCTGACCTACGATGACGCGCCCGCCGCCATCGAGTGGCTGTTCCGCGCCTTCGGATTCCAGAAGCGCATGGTCGTGCCCGCGCCCGACGGCGGCGTGGCGCATTCCGAACTCAGCCTCGGCGACGGCGTGATCATGGTGAGCTCCCCCAAGGCCGACTTCGGCTACGCCAGCCCGCGCGCGCTCACCGGCTTGCACGGCGCGCTCTGCGTCCACGTCGCCGACCCCGACGCGCACTGCGCCACCGCACGCGCCGCCGGCGCCGTGATCACGCGCGAGCCCCAAGACGAGCACTACGGCGCGCGCGGCTACATGGCCACGGACCTCGAAGGCCACTCGTGGTACTTCGGCACCTACGTGCCGGGCGACTATTGGGAGAGCTGAGCCGAGCGGACGTGGAAGGCCCGCCGCCGGCTCGGATCGATCCGCTCGTAGCTCTGCACGGTGGCCTCGGCCTTGTCCAGTTCGAGCTGCCGGCGCGTCAATTGATCCGCCAGATAGATGATAGCCTCGTCGGTGGACTTGAGAGACGCGGACAGGCTGTTCACCGACTCGCGCGCGATCAGCCATTCCGCCCCGCGCTCGCCCAGACCCTCGATCGCCACGCCCACGGCCACCATGGGCACGAAGTTCGCGGCAATTTCAATGTCCAGCTTCACACGCGCGCCGATCTTCTCCCAGGCCGGCTTCGCCGCGGGCGCCGGATTGGCGCGGTAGCGGCTGATCTCACAATAACTCTTCATTAGGTTGCCGGCGCCGTCCAGCACCGCCTCGACCTCTTTGCTGCCGGACGAGGCCGCAAGAATGCCCGTCAGCATCGCCGCGCCGTCCTCCATGGCCTTGAACTCGAGGTTGCGGCGATCAGCCTCCTTCGGCGTCATGCCGGCGTGCGCCGGCGCCAGGCCCAGCTTCATCAGATCGAAGGCGCGCTCGATCTGCTCGCTCTGCTCGGCGCTCAGCGCCGCGAGCTTGCCGGACGTGCGCGCGTACTTGAAGGCCGCCGAGTAGGCGCCGAGGGCGTCGCGCAGCGCGCCGGTGGCGATCTCGGCCCGCACAGCCTCGAACTCCGCCGAGTATCCGGCGATCTGGCTGCGCTGCTGGCGCAGGCGCGCGATCTCGGCCTCCAGCTTCGGCAACAGAACGGCGCAACGCTCCTGACTCGCGCGCGCGCGCTGGTATTCCTGATCCGTGACGAAGATGCCGGGGTCGAAGAAAAGCTCGAGCGTCTCGTCGTCAATCACGACGGCGGCGCTGCCATCGTCGTAGACGCCCGCGTAGCTGAGCGGAGCCGCGCCGAGGAAAGCCGCGGCAGGGGCTGCGTCGACCTGCTCCTGCGGCGGCGCCGGCAGTGCATCCGCGGGCAGCGCCGCCTCCAGCGCTGCGACCGACGCGGTCGGCACCACGGTCACTGCCACGTACTGCGTCTGCAGGGCTTCCGCCTGCAGCTGCGTGCGGAGACGCTCGGCGCCGGCGGCCGCGGGATTGTCCAACGACTCCGCGGGCGGCAGCACCAGGATGCGACTCTGCGGCGCCACAGCATTCGAAGGAGCGGCGCCGGCCGGCCCAGCACTCGTGCCCACCGCGCCCGTCGGAGGCGCGACCGTCACCGCCACGGCCTGCGCCGAATCTTCGCTGCGCACGCGATACGGCTCCGCAGCCGGCAGGACTGCGGCGGACGGCGGCGGCGCGCTGAGCGCTTCGTCCACCACACTCAGCAGCGCGTGCGATGCCGCGAGCAGACTGTCTAGCTCGGCCAGCTCTTCCGCCTGCACTTGCTCCAGTTCTGCCAGCTTCTCTGCCGCTGCGGCGCAATCGCGCTCCTTCTGCGAGGCGCGCTCCTGCGCTTCGAGCACGGGCTTGCCCTCCTCGACCATGAAATCCATGATCTCCGCCACTTGCGCGAGCCAGCCGTCTTCGGAGGCCGTCGCGTCCTCGGCCAGCGCAAGGGAATCGGCCACGAGTTGATCGTTGCGCGCGTTCCAATCCTGAACCGCCTGGTTGTAGAGTTCCACGTCGGCGTTGAAGCGGCCTTCCTCGGCTTTGTACTCGTAGAAGGCGGCCAAGTAGGCGTCGTAGGCCGGCCCCTCTTCCTTGGACATCGCGTCCACCCGCGCGAACCAGGCGTCCACCTCGAGGCGCCAGGCGTCTTGACGCGCGTCCCAGGCATCGAGGCGCGCGTTCTCCGCGTCGTGCGCGCTCATGCTGGTCTGGAAGGCCTGCTCGCGGACCACGAGGTCGGCCTCCCGCAGGTCGAACTCGGATTGCGCGCGCGCCATCATCTCCTCGAAGCGCTGATCCTTCGCGGCGTTGAAGCGATCGGCGTCGCGCTGCGCCGACTCGTAGTCGGCTTGCAAGAACTTCAGCCTGGAAACGGCGCTCTCCAAGTCGCTGATCCTGCTCTGACAAGATGCGGCGAGCTCCTGCATGCGGAAGCGCGCGCGCGCGGCCTCGCTGAGGGCGTCGCGCAGGGTGCCGGAGCCGCCGACGCGCGCGTCCGCCGCATCGTAGGCCGCTTGCCACTGACGATACGCCGCGTCGGGGCCGTCTTGAGCGCGAGCCGCCGGCGCCAGCGCCATCACGCAAACCAGGGCCAGCGGGATCGATCGCATCACTTGCTCTCCCCGGCCGGCGCCGCGAGCGCCGCGCCGCTCAATTGATAGAGCCGCAGCGTGCGCGCATCGTGCACCAGCAGGCCGTCGCGCCAAAGGCTCAACTCGCCGCCGATGCCTTCGGCGAGCGGCAGCACCAGATTTCCTTGCAGCGCGTAGACGGCGTCGCGGGTGCTGAAGAACAGGCGGCCGGAGCGATCGAGAATGCTGACAATCGGCGGGCTGTCTTCAGGGAGAATGAGAATTAGATCCGTGCTGACGAAACCTTCCGCCAATTGCGCGCGCTCGAGTCGTCCTCCGGTGGCGGCCAGAAGTCCGCCTTGGCCCACGGCCCGCAAGGCCGTGAGGCCCGGCCAGTTGAGATGCTGCAGGCTGTCCGAGCCGTCGAGCGGACGCAGGATCAGATCGGTTTGAGCGCCGCCATCGTAGAGCCACACCGCGGGCACGGATTCGTCCGCTGAGGCCAAGCGCCACGTCGGATCGTAGAGCGGCTCGCCGGTTTGGAGTTTGCCGTCCTTCAAGGTGGCAAGCACTCCCGTGCGCGTCAAGAGCACGAGGCCCGCGGGTCCGGCCGCAGCGCGCGCAATTTCGAGAGACGAAGGCTCGTGCAGCGCAGCGCCGGTGGCAAAGTCGTAGGCCGCGCCGCCGACGATGGCGATCAAGCGGCGGCCATCGGTCGCCACGCTGTGGATGCGCCGTCCGTGCAGCGCGGCGGGCGCGGCGAGCTCGGCCAGCTGGACGCCCGCTTGCACGGTGAGCGGACGCGGCGCGGCGGGGATCGGCGGCGGGTCGCTGATCACGACGGCCAGGCCCGTGGTCAGGTCGCGCAGTTGTGAGACCAGAAGCCAGTGCGCGGGATCGCCGGCCGCGGGCAGCCGCACGCGCGTCTCCGCGCTGAAGTGAGCCAGAGCGCCGTCCGGAGCGGGCGGACAAGCGCCCTCCTGCTTGCCGAGCCAGCGATAAACCGTGGATCCGCCGATGGTGTGGAGCGGGAGGCCGGCTTGAATCGGCAGGGTCCGCTCCTCGAGCAGTTCGCCGCCGGGTAGGAGGCGGCTGCTCACTTGCACGGAGGCGGCGCCGCCGATCGGCAGGAAGCGGCAGGCGGGACCGTCAATCACGATTTCCTGCCGCCAGCCGCCGGCGGCGACGGTGCAGGCGACGGCATCCGCGTAAGGATTGACGACGAGCAGGACTTGATCCTTGGCGCTCAGCCACAGATCCTCCGGCTCGCTGCGCGGCGGTCCAAAAGTCAGAGAGAGCCGCGAGCCGGACGAAGGCGCGGGACTCGAGCTGGCCGCGGGCGCGGCGATCGGCTCGGCTGCGGCGTCCACCACGAGGCGCCACTCGTGATCGTCCACGCCGGCCACGCCCGGCGGAAGAAAGCGCGCCGCCAGTTCCAGATCACGGCCCTCGACGCGGGTGCGCGCGCGCATCGGCTGGTCGCCCACGGCGACGAGGTGCGTGCGTCCGGCGTGCAGAGTGAGACTGACCAAATCGGCGCGCGGAGCGCCGCCGGCGCGGTGTCGCAGCACTTGCAAGGTCACGGGGCCCGGCGGCAAGTCCTCGGACTCGGCCGCGACGAGGCGCGGCTCCTCGCCCTCGCGTTGCAGCCACACCTGCAGCTGCTCGCCGTCGGTCGCCGTCACTCGCAGCGCAGCGGGAAGAGCCTTCGGCGCTGCCGCTGCCGCAGCGGCCGCCCCGCGGCCGCCGCCCGAGTTCCCCGCCGATCCGGACCCCGCGACCTGGTCGCTCGCAAAAACACCCGCCCACTGCGCAACCCCCGCGGCCAGCAGCGCCAGGCCCGCAATCCAAACCACCCCGCCCCGCCGCTTCCGCGGCGCCGCAGGCACGGCCGGGCTAGGACTGCGAGAAGAACTCAATGCCTGAACATCGGCAAAAGCAAGCCGAACCCTGGACGGATACTGGCCCAGTTCATTGGTGGTGCCAACCCAAGAAGTGCGGCGCCGAGCAGGACTTAGGACGACAGCCGGCTCCAGGGCGAGGCCAGGCGTCCTAAGTCCTTGCCTTGTCTTATCTTACGACCGTTTACCTCCAGCGGTCTGGGCCAGTATCCGCTAGGGGCGCATCCATGCGCTTCCGAAGATCACGTAAATCGTCGTCCCATCCGGCCCATACGCCAGGTCGGCTCCCACGTGCAGGCCCTGGCGGCGGGCGAGCTCGTAGCGGACACCGAAGCCGCCGGCCGCAACGCGGGTCACGTCGGTGGCCTCGGCCAGGCTGGTCCACGTCTCGCCGACGCCGCCGAAGCCGGTGAGGCTGATGCGCTTCCAGAATTGCCAGCGCAACTCGCCCTCGATCTGCGCGGCGTGCTCGCCCTGGTAGCGCATGGCCTCGATGCCGCGCAGCGACACGAAGGGCCGCATGTAGAAGGGCACGTCGCCGTAGCTGAAGTTCGCGCCGACGCGCGCGCCGAAGGTCAGACGCGAGTGCAACGGAAAGAACTGCATCACGTCAATGCCGGCGCGCTGGAAGTTGGTGTCGCTGCCGAGCGCCTCGTCGTAGAAGCCGAGGCTGGACTCCAGATACAGGCCGCGCGTCGGCGTCATGAAATTGTCGCGCGAGTCGAAGCTGAAGAGCGGGGTCAAGCCGGCGACGTCCGAGTCGGCGGTGTAATCCGGCAGCCCAGGAGTGCCGGGCGAATCCTCGAAGCCAACCTCCGTGGTGGCAAGCGTGTAGCCCAGACCGGCCCACGCGCGCGTGTCGCCGAGTCGGTATTTGGCCTGCATCAGACCGCCGAAGGGATCGAGTCCGTAGCGCAGAGGGTTGTCCTCAAGATCGCTGCTCTCGCCAAAGCCGTAGTAATCCAGATTCACGGCCGCGTCCACCAAGCCGACCATCGTCTGCACCCGGTCGTCCATCCAGTAGTGCACGTTGCCGACGGCCAGACCGCGCGTGCCATTCTCCGTGGCCAGCGCGCCGACGGCCGTGACGCTGGGCCGGCCGAAGCCCGCCTCCGCGCCGGGCTCGGTTTTCTCGATGAAGGCCACGCCCGCAAGGAGGCCGTAGCCGATGGCCGGCTCCGTGATCGGATAAAGAATCGGCGCGAAGCCGCCGGGCGAGTCCATGAACTCGCTGAAGTCAAACCAGCCGTCTTCTTCGTGAAACCACCGGGAGCGTTCCTCCGCCGGCTCCTGAGGAGGGGTTGCCTGCGGCGGGGCCGCCTGCGCAGCGGTCTGCGCGCCAAAACCCGCTGCGGCCGCGAGCCAAGCGCCGGCCAGGATCCGTCCTTGCAGGGACATCGCCTACGGGAGCAGCACCGGCGTGACCACGAGACTGAATCCGAGGCCCTCGGGACCGCCGTCGGCTTCGGCCACGTACCAAGTGACGCCCAGGCTCAACTGAAGCGGAGTCTCGGTGGACAGAAACTTGCCGGCGAGCACCGTCAGCGGCATGACCGTGTCTGACTGCTCCCAGTCGTACGCGGCCTCGGACTTGGCCGTGAAGGTCCAGGCTGAGCGCGTCACGTAGGTGGCGAAGGGCTCAAGATAGCCGACGCTGAGATCGGGGTGATTTTCGGAACCGAGGTGCGCAACGCCCCACACCTGGTGGCCCAGCGCGCCGAAGGTCCACTGGCCGCGCTGCCACAGGACAGTGCCCGCCAGGCCGGCGCCCCACTGATCGGCGCCGAGGTTGTCCTCGGTGGCGGTGGGCAGCTGGAACACCGGACCCGCGCCCCACACGATGCCGCCGAGCCGCGGATTGCTGCGCGTGAAGTACAGGCTGGTCAGCACGTCGCCGAAGCCGGAGTCGCCGTCGCCCAGGGGCGTGGAGACCGGCTGGTCGAGGTAGTAGCTGATGCTGGTGCGCGTGACGAGGTTCCAGCGTTCGCCGAGCGCAAAGGGAATGATCGGATCGAAATCCACGGAGACGCTGCTGCCGTCCGAGGCTCCGACGCCGTCCGCGTAGTTGAGCGTCATCGGCAGGCGCATCAGGTCCGAGATCGGATTGGCGAGCCACTTGGACAATTCCTCCTTGTCCTCCGGGCCGGGCCGCGGGTCTTGCATCGCGCCGGCGGCGGCGGTGAAACCGAGAAGGGCGGCGAAGGCGAGAGGCAACCGGATCAGGCGGTGGGCGCGCATGGGCCCGAAAGTCTACCCAGGCGGGCGATTACATGTAGCCGCGCAGATAGACGATCAAGCCTTGATACGCATACTTCACGTCGGCGCGCAGCGGCCCGTCCTCCATGTCCGCGCCCATCTGGAAGCCGTTCAGGCTGACGCCCCATCCCATGTGATCGAACAGATCGTGTTCGATGGCCAGGCGGTTGTCCTGCAAATAGCCGCTGAAGTAACCGATGTCGATCTGGAACAACTCCGAGGACGCCAGGATCTTCCAGCGCTCACTCAGCGCGTACTCGCCGTGCAGGCCGATCACCGGCAGCGGCGCGGTCACGTCGAAACTCTCGGACACCGAGCCCACGGTGGAATCCAGACCCAGGTCAATGCCCATCGTGTGCAGGCCGGCCGAAAAGCCGATCGCGGTGCGCGTGTCGGCGACGAAGTTGTAGCGGTAGGCCAGCTTGATCACCATCGTGTCGAAGGTGGTGTCCACGTCGCCGGCCGGAATCACGACCTCGCCGAAGTCCAGGTCTTCGCCGATGCTGCGCGTGCCGGAGCGGCTGATGTCAAAGATGCTGAAATCGATCCGGTGGCGCGGATTGAACGCGAAGAAGGTGTCGAAGCGGCCGACGAAATCGCTCTCGTCAATGCCGAGCGTGTCCTCGAGGTCGATGCTCGCCCCGATCAGCACGTCGGTGCCCACGCTGACTTGACTGTTGAAATTGCCGAGCGCCGCCATTCCCAAGCTGACGCCGAAGCGGCGGTACATGTTGGGATAGTGATCTTCGGCGGCCGCGACCTCGCTGCGCGCGGCGGGCGGCAGGTCCCCGGTCCAATTGCTGGCCAACTGCGGCGCCGCGCTGGCGGGGGCTGCCGCCAAGCCGACGACGGCGATTGCGGCCAAGCTGCGAATGCCGATGCGGAGTCCTCTTTCACGTGCGCGCCAAGTCATGACCAGCATCTTAGGTATTCCCCCCCTAAGAAGCGCGTTCCCGGCTATCTTGTCCAAATGAGCACTTTCCTAACCCTCCTGCTCGCCGCCGCCCAAACCCCTTGCGGCTGGGATCTCGCCACCGATTGGAGCGACGCCGTCAACCCCGCCGGACCATGGTCCTACAACGCCGGCGCAGCCCCCATTGCCGGCTGGCAAGCCAATTGGGTCGGCAGCGGCAACGCCGCGTGGGCCGCGACCAGCGGCGGCTTCGGCCACATTCCCAGCTTCGGCCGCCTCACGGGCGCGGCTGCCGCCAACTTCGGGCCCGATGCCGCAGTCGGCACGATCTTCGTGCACAGCAACGATCCTGCGAACGGCACTGACGTGGATCTCGCGAACGTCAGTTGGACCAGTCCAATCAGCGGCAACGTGCACGTGCAGGGCGCGCTCTGGCATCCCGACGAGCCCAGCCACGCGGGCCGCGGCAACTTCTGGCGCCTGTGGCACAACGGCCAGCTGCTCGATTCCGGCGCGCTCGACCACGGCGACCCCTTCGGACCGCTCGCGCCGCGCCACTTCTCCGCGCCGATCACCGTCGCCGCCGGCGACGTCGTGCGCCTGGAGTTCGAGCGCGCCAGCGCCTTCGGCACCTTCACCTGCGTGCAATTTGCGATCACTCGCAGCAGCCTCTACCTCCGCAGCCCGGTGCCGGGACGCGCGGGCAGCATGTCTTCCTTCGAGATTCGCGGCGCGCAGCCCAACGGACCGGTGCGCCTGGGCTACGCGCTGGCCACGACGGCCGGCAGCCTGCCGACGTGCAGCGGCGTGGGCTTCTGCCTGGCGGCGCCGCAGTTGGCCGCAACCCTGAGCGCGAACGTCAACGGCATCGCCACCTTTGCCCGGCCGATTCCGCCGGGGCTGACGGGACGCACCATTCACTTCCAGGCGGCCGAACTCGGCGCCTGCCGCTCCAGCAACCTGGTGAGCCACGTGTTCGGCTAGCGGATCACAGGCGCCGTTTGGCGGCGGAGGCGGCGATCAGTCGCTGCAGCCGCCGGTCGCGGGTAGCGACTTGCTTGGCGCCGGCCACCCACGCCAGGCACTTCTGACAATAGGAGGGAGCCTGCGCGGCGAAGAAGGCCCAGGCCTTCTGTTGCCGGCGAAACTCGCGCGCAAGAGGCGCCGGCAGGACGGCGGGCGCCCTCTCGTAGGAATAGACGGCGGTGCGCCTTTCCTGCCGCGCGTCAAAGGTGGCGCGGCCAGCAGGCTGCATGCGGCCGGCCGCGATCAGCGCCCGCGCGCGCCGGACGTTCACCGCGCTCCAGATGCTGCGCTGGCGGCGCGGGGTGAAACGAATGCAATAGCGATCCTCGTCCACGCGTCGGCGCACGCCGTCAATCCAGCCGACGCACAGCGCCTCGTCCACGGACTCCGGCCAGCTGAGTCCCGCGGCGGCGCGTCCGACCTTGTGCAAGCCCACCAGGAGTTCGTCGGCGTTGGCGTGGTGCTTGCGAAGCCAGCGGCGCAATTCCGCGGGACTCTTGAAGTAGCGGGGCTGGGAGTCATCGGAAGGAGGGGCGGGCATTCAGATCGGCTGCAGGCTATACGGATAACATGAGGCGCGTGACCCCCCCCATGAAAACCTCCCTCCTCCTTCAGGCTCTGCTGCTCGGAATGATTGGACTCGGCTGCCAGAGCGTGGACGATGGCGGCTCGTCCGCCGCCCGCGATGACGAGGACGATCACGAGCAGGAACTGGCGCTGAGCGACGTGCCGCAGGCCGTGAAGGATGCGGCGCTGGCCGCGGTCCCGGGCTTGCAGATGACCGAAGCCGAAACCGAGCTGGAAAACGGCGTGCGCACCTACTGCATCGAGGGTTCGGCCGACGGCAAGGAGTATGAGATCGAAATCTCAGCCGACGGCCGGGTGCTCGAGGTGGAGACGGAGGACGAGGAAGACGACGACTGAGCCGCGGCTACTGGACGATCTGCCCGGTCCAGTTTGACAATTCTCCGTTGGCGCAAGCCTGCAGCCACACCGTGCGGCCGGCGGCGGCGGGCGGAATGCCGAAGGCCAGCGAAGCCTGCCCCAGGCCGTTCGCCGGCGCGCTGCCGATGAGGCTGGGCGCGTTCAGATCCAGGGTCACGCCGAGTTGGGGCACCGCATAACTGCCCAGCCCGGAACTGGTGCGCGCGAAGAACACCTGGCGGCCCGGCGTGGCGTAGCTGACGCTCAACGCGTTCGCTTGGCCTGACACGAGCGGGCCGTGCGTCAGCAGCATCGTGAAGAGCTCGATCTCGAGGCGCAGCCCCTTGGCGGGATCGGTCACGTACTCGCTGCTGTAGAAATAGCCGAGGCGCGAGGCGCCGGCCGTCTCGAAAGTCATGCGGAACAGCCAGCCGAGGTTGGCCAGGGCACCGCTCGCGTGTTCGCGCACCAACTCGGTGGCGTCCCAGTCAATCCATCCGGTGTAGAAGGAATCGCCGACGGACGCGACGTCCCAGACGCGCGCGTCGTAGGAAGGCTGGTTGTTCCAAGTGGCGCCGGCCTCGGTCCAGGCGGCGGTGGCCGCATGCAACTCGCAGTCCAGGCCGCCCGCGGCGGCTTCGGTGCTGTGCTGCCAGGCGCTGAACGTGGCGCGGCGAATGATGCGCGGATCGGTGGGCAGACCGCTGAGATCAAAATTCACGAGGGTGCGCACGTTGCCCAGGCCGAAGAAGGAGCCGCGGCCGAACCAGATGCTCGGGGCCGAGCCGAAGTTGGCGCCGGGATTGCTGTCCTGGAGGTGGGTGTCGGCGGTCGGCCGCAGGGTGATGGAGTTCTGCGCGGCGACGGCAGGCGTGAGGGCGGCAAGGGCAAGGAGGAGGCGCAGCATGGCTTTTGCACTAGGATAAGGCATGCTCCCGTGCACTCTGCCAATTCTCCTGGCCGCCGCTGGCGCGCAGGCGCCCGACGCGGCGCAGCCCGCGCTGCCCCGGCTGGCCGCGCCCTTCCTGGTTGAGGCCGGCGGCCTGCCGATCGCGGCCGTGACGGGTCACGCCGCGCCCTTCTTGATCGACCTCGACGACGACGGCCGGCTGGATCTGGTGGTCGGCGAGTTCGGCGAGTCCGGCGGACGCGCACGCATCTATCTCAATCAGGGCAGCGCGCAGAAGCCTCGATTCGAGGGCTTCAGTTGGCTGCAGGCCGGCGGCGCCGACGCGACCGTGCCCAGTTCATGATGCATCGGCTTCGATCCGCAGTTCGCGGATCTGAACGGCGACGGCCTGATGGACGTGCTCTCGGGCCAGTACCAGCCCGGAATCATTCACTATTATCAAGGACTGCCCGGCGGCGGCTACGCGGCGGGCGTCACCCTGCCCGAGGCGCCGGCGCAGGAGGGTTTCACGATGTCCTGCACGAACGCCGCCGACTTCGACGGCGACGGCGACCTGGACCTGCTGATCGGTGACGTCAAAGGAGCGGTTTACCTGAACCGCAACTCTGGCACCAAGACCGCCTTCCAATTCGGCGCCCGCGAGCCGCTGCTCGCCGACGGCAAGCCCTTGCGCGTTTGTCAAAAGTCGGACCCGCTGCCCGTGGATTGGGACCGCGACGGCAAACTGGATCTGCTCGTGGGCGACGAAGCCGGCGATCTGACTTTCTTCCGCGGCCTCGGCGACGGTGCCTTCGACGCCGGCATCTCCCTGTGGACCGGCCTGCGCCATGCAAATCCCGGGTTCGCCGCGGTCCGCAAGAGCCTGGGGGAGAATCCCCTCGTCCCCGGTTACCGCCTGCGGCTGGCCACTGGCGACTGGAACGCCGACGGCCGCCTCGACCTGCTGGTCGGCAACTGCGAGGAGACGAAAGAAGGCGGCGTCACGGGCTTCGTGCGCGTCTTTCTGCGCGAAGCGGACTGAAAGTCGGTCTGGGTCGTGGTCGTGCGGCGCCGGGTCCGGGGCTCGGCCCGCGCCGGCGCAGAAGGACCGTAGTCCCTACGGCCGCAACTTGCCGAGTTCGATCAGAGCCGGACCGAGCTCGCGCAGCAACACCTGAGCCCGCTGCGCCACTTCCAAATCGGCGGCATCCGGCTCGGCGGGCCAGCGCGTGCGCGCGCGGTCGCGCGGACTGCTGCCGATTTTGTAGAGCGTGCGCCAGCCCTCGGGCTCGGCTTCCAGCGCGCCGGTGGCGATCAACTGCGCGTAGGAGAAGGGCAGCGACTGAGCGCTGAAACTATTGTCAAGCTGCGCGTGGCCGGGCTCCAGGAACGGCCCGAGCAGGAGCGCCACCTCGAGCGAGCGCGCGCGCTCCAGGAGGCTGGGTTGGATCGGGGCTTCGTCCGGCGCGGCGCGCAAACGAGCGAGTTCCGACTCGTGCTGCTCGCGCAGCCGCACCAGCTCGGCCTGATAGAGACGGTCGAGTTCCTGCACGGCCTCGCGCCGAGCCAGTTCGGTGCCCGTGCGCGCAGCCTCCAACTGCCGCGCCCACTCGGCCTCCGCCTCCACGAGCTGAGCGGCGTACATGGCCCGTTGGTCGTCGAGGACCGGTTCCTCGCTCACTTCGCTCGCGGTCTCAGCGTCCGCCGGGAACGCACCCTGCGGAGACGCTGGCGCAGGAGCGGGCGCGCTCAGGACGGTTGGCGCCTCTTTGACTCCGCTCTTGAGCAGGCCGATGCCGGCGAAGGAAAGCAGCAGGCCAGCGGCCAGGCCCAGCAGCAGCCACGGCAGCGGGCGGGAAGCGGACGGCGGCGGAAGGTCAGCCATGGCGAGCCGGAACGGCCTCCGTTCATCGGCTACCGACCCGGCGCGACTAAACGGCTGGGCGCCGGAAGCGGTCGCCCAGGTCCCAGCCCAGGCTCACCAACGCCGGCACGAAGAAGAGAGTGAAGAGAGCGCTCACCAGCAGGCCGCCGAGAATCACCGCCGCAAGACCTTGATAGAGCTCGGCGCCCGCGCCGCTGCCCAGGGCCAGAGGGAGCATGCCGAACACGGTGGTCAGCACGGTCATGGCGATCGGGCGCAAGCGGGTGCGCGACGCTTCGGCCAGGGCCGCGCGCCGTTCGATGCCGCGTTCGCGCAAATTGTTGGTCTGGTGCAGCACCAGAATCGCGTTGTTGACGACGATGCCGGCCAGGATCACGAATCCCAGCATGGCCAGCAAGTCGTAGGAGGCGCTGGGCGCATAGCGGTGGGCCAGCGCGATGCCGAGCAGGCCGCCGGTCAGCGCCAGCGGCACCGTCACCAGGATCACCACCGGCTGCAGCCAGGAGCGGAACAGGGCGACCAGCAGCAGGTAGGTGATCAAAATCGCCAGCCAGAAGGAGTCGGTCAGCTCCGCGAGCGTGGTGCTGAATTTGTCAGCCGAGCCGCCCAGACGGACGTCGTAGCCGGGCGGCAATTCGCCCAATGTCGGGGCGACGAGATTGAGGCGCACGTCTTCGAGCACTGCCTGGAGCACGGCGTCCTGCCGCAGAGTCACGGTCAGAGTGATCGAGCGCTCGCGTTCCAGGCGGTTCACGCTCTGCGGTCCGGCGCTGCGCGCGATTCCCGCCAAGGCGCCGAGCTGCGTCACGGAACCGCGCGGCGTCACCACCGGCAGTTGCGCGAGATCCTCCGGACTGCCGACGCGCTCCGGCGCGACCAGCGCCACGACGTCCACGTCGCGACCGCTGCCGCCCCAGGTGCCGACGATGCGCCCGGCCAGCGCGGTCTCGACGACGCTGGCCACCTCCTGCACGCTCATGCCTGCTTCGTACGCGAGCTCCGGATCGGGCGTCACGTTCAGTTCGGGGCGGCCGAGCACGAAATCGTTCTGCACGCCGAAGGGCTGGACGCCCGGCCAGGCGCCCAGCTTCATTTGCAATTGCGCGGCGGTGGCGTTCAGCAGCGTGAGATCCGGGCCGCGGATTTCGACGGTGAATTGCTTGCCCGAGTCGCGGAAGAGGCTCTGCCGGATCGGCACCATGAAGCGCGTGCCGGGCGCGGTCAGACAAACAGGGAAGAAGCGTTGCAGGTAGCCGTCGAGGCCTTCGGCGTTCGCGTACTCGGGCTTCAGGATCACGCCGCCGCCGTTGAACATCGGCGCGAAAACCATGAAGTAGCGGCCAGTCTCCGGCTGCGCCTGGATCCACTCTTCGACCGGGCGCATGGAAGCCTCCAAGGCTTCCGTGCGCGTGCCGGGAATCGGGCCGGAGAAGAAGAAGATGAGGTTCGCGTTGCCGGTGGGCAGGTAGCCGGCGGGCGGCACCAAGCCGATGGCGGCAACGGCAACCGCCGACACCGTGCCGACGAGGCCGAGTTTGACCATCACCGCCTTCGGTCCGCGCGCCGTGAGCCGGCGCGCGATGCGGCCGTAGAGTCCGACGCGCTCCGGGACGTACAGATCGTCCATCTCCGCGGCGTTCGCGGGCGGCTGGGGTTCGCGCCGGCGAAACAGGATGGCGGTCAGCATCGGCACGACCGTCAGCGCCACGCTCAGCGAGAAGCCCACCGCAGCGGCAATGGCGATCGCCAGGTCCGCGAACAACTGGCCGGCCTCTTCCTGCACGCCGGCGATCGGCAGCAGCACGGCCATGGTCGTGAGCGTCGAGGCCAGCACGCCGCCCCACACCTCGCGTCCGCCTTCCTCGGCGGCGGCGCGCGCCTTCTTGCCGCGCTCCATGTGGCGGAAAGCGTTCTCCAGCACCACCACCGCGTTGTCCACCACCATGCCGGAAGCGAAGGCCAGACCGGCCAGGCTCACGACGTTGATGGTGCGGCCCAGCCAGTCCATCACCAGGAACACCGCGGCCAGCGAGATGGGGATGGAAATCGCCACCACGAGGGTGCTGCGCCAGCTGCGCAGGAACAGCAGCAGCACCAGAATCGCCAGCCCCGCGCCCATTTGCAGGTTGCCCCACACGAAGTCGAGGGCCTGATTGAGATAGGTGGTGTCGCGGTAGACCGGCTCGAGGCGCAGCGCCAGTCCGCGCTCGGCGAAGCGCGCGTTGATCAGCGCCAGTTGCTCCTCCACCGCTTCGATCATGCGCACTACGTTGGCGCCGGCCTCGCGCTGCACGCCGATGGCGATCACGCGCCGGCCGCCGTTGCGCACCAGACTTGACAATTCGCGGTAGCCGTCTTCGACGCGCGCCAGATCGGCGATGCGCACCGTGCCCTCTGGACCGCGCCGCACCACGATCTCGGCGATGTCCGCCGGATCCGGCGCGCGGCCCACGGTGCGCACCGACAGTTGCCGCGTGTCGGTCTCGACCGTGCCGCCGCGCCGGTCCTGGTAGCCCATGCGCAACGCGCTCACGGCCTCGTCCCACGTCACCCGCAGCGCCGCCAGTCGGTCCGGGTCGAAGAGCACGCGCACCTCGCGCTCCTGCCCGCCGACCACCAGCAGGCCGGCCACGCCCTCGGCCCGCTCCAGCAGCGGCTCGACGTCGTCGGCGACGATCTGCCGCACGCGATCCGCCGGGTAATCCGAGTCGCTGACGATCCAGATGGCCATCTCGCGATCCATCGGCCCGGTCAGCGCCACCACGGGCTCCTCGGCGTCCGGCGGCAGGGCCTGCAGCTGCGACAGCTTGTTGACCACGTCCACCAAAGCGCGCTCTTTGTCAATTCCCCAGGAGTACTCGAGCACCACCGTGCTCATGCCGTCCACCGAGGAACTGCGCAACTCCTGCAGCCCGTCCACGCCTTGCAGCAGATCTTCGATCGGCCGCGTGATCTGCTCCTCGACCTCCACGGGGCTGGCGCCGACGTAGAGCGTGCTCACCGTGATCATCGGCGTGTCCACGGTCGGCTTGAGCTGCACCGGGATGCTGCGCCAAGCCAGCACGCTGAACAGCAGCGCGAGAATCACCGCCACCGCCACCGTGTGCGGCCGTTCGACGGAGAAGCGGACCGGGTTCACGCTCACTCCCTAGAGCGCTGCGCGATGCGCCTGCAGCAGCAGCGGCGCCCCCGGGAATACGTTGTCACAGCCCGTCACGACCACCTGCGCGCCGACGGCGAGCGCGCCCGGCTCCAGGCTCTCCACCGCTGCCATGCCGCCGGCGCGAGCCAACACGCGCACCGGCACGAAGCGCGCCGTCGGCGGGCCCGCGGCGGCGCCGGGGTCGGCCACGACCACCACGGCGCCTTGCGGATTTTCCAGCAGAGCATCCACCGGCACCTTGAGGCCGCTGCTGGCGCGCAGCGGCAGGCGCGCGCGCACGAACATGCCGGGGCGCAACCCGGGCGCCGCGGCGGCATCCAAACGCACGATGCCGCGGAAAGTGCGCGTGCGAGCGTCGGCCGCGGGCAGGATGGCGTGCAGGGGCAGGCTGATTTCAGCGGGCGGCGCGTCGCCGGGCAGTTCCACCACGACCAGATCCCTTTCCTTCACCTGGCCCGCGACGCTCGCGGGAATTTCCAGGCGCAGTTCCAAATTGCGCAAGTCCAACAATTCGAAGGCCTGCACGCCATTCAAAATGTAGGAGCCGGTCGTGACCGCGTGCTGCGTGATGATGCCGTCGAACGGCGCGCGCAACTCGCTCTGCTCCAGCAAGGTCTGCAGTCGCAGCAGTTCGGCCTCGCGCTGCAGCACCTGCGTGGCGCGCACGGAGGCCAAGGTCTTGAGGCGGTCGCGCTCGCTGTCGGCCAGCGCCTCGCCCAGATCCTGGGCGCGCTGCGACTCGTCCTGCGCGTATTGCGCATCGGTGCGCACGGCGGCCAGCGCGGCCTCCGCAGCCTGCAACTCGGCGCGCAGCACCGACTCGTCCATGC
>CAYVPL010000007.1:0-26938 GCA_964453755.1 uncultured Planctomycetales bacterium | reverse complement strand
ATCGAGCCGGACCGCGAGCGCATCGCCGAACTGCTCGGGCGCTCGCTGGCGCGGGCCGCGGCGCTGGTGCCGCACGTGGGCTACGACCGGGCGGCGGCGCTGGCGCTGAAGGCGCAGCGCGAAGGGGGCACCCTGCGCGAGGCGGCGCTGGCCCTGGGATTCGCCAGCGGCGAGGACTTCGACCGCTGGATGCAGTCGGAGCGCTAGGCTTTCCGGCATGTTCGACTCGCTTGCACTCGCCCTGCTGGCCGCGCAGGAGCCGGCCCGCTCCGCCTCTGCCAATCCCCCCCCCGCAGTGCTCGTGCTGCGCGCCGCGCGCCTCTTCGACGCCGAGAGCGGCACCCTCAAGTCCGGCCTCCAGGTGCGGGTGGAAGGCGGGAAGATCGCTGCCGTGGAGAAGACCGGCACGCCGCCGCCGGCCGGCGCGACGGTCCTGGACCTGGGCGACCGCACCCTGCTGCCGGGCTTCATCGATTGTCACACGCACCTCTGCTCCGACATCGACGAAGGCTGGGAAACGCGGGACGTCACCGAGACCGCCGCCGACGCCGCCCTGCGCGGCGCCCGCAACGCGCGCCTCACATTGCAGGCCGGCTTCACCACCGTGCGCGACGTCGGCAGCACGGGCTTCGCCGACGTGGCGTTGATGCGCGCGATTGACAAAGGGCTGATCGAGGGGCCGCGCATCATTCCGGCCGGGCACTCGCTGTCCATCACCGGCGGTCACGGCGACGTCACCGGCTACGCGCCGGGCGTGCGCGAGGGCGGACCGGAATCCGGCATCGCCAACGGGCCGGAGGAATGCGTGGCGGCGGTGCGCCACCAGATCAAGCACGGCGCGCAGGTGATCAAGATCTGCGCCACCGCCGGCGTGCTGTCCTGGGAGCCCCCGGTCGGCGCGCAGCAGTACAGCGAGGAGGAGATCCGCGCCATCGTCGAAGAGGCGGCGCGCCACGGCTTGGCGGTGGCGGCGCACGCGCACGGCAACGAGGGCATCCTGGCGGCGATCCGCGCCGGCGTCGCCTCGATCGAGCACGGCAGCATGGTGGACGCGGCCGCGATCGCGCTAATGAAGGAGCGCGGCACTTATCTCGTGCCAACCACGCACCTGGCCGACGCCATCAATCTGGACGCGCTGCCCGGACCGATCCGCGCCAAGGCCGAATGGCTGCTGCCGCGCGCCAAGGACAATCTGCGGGCGGCGGTCGCCGGCGGCGTGAAGATCGCCTTCGGCACCGACGCCGCGGTGATTCCGCACGGCACCAACGCCCGCGAATTCCGCGCGCTGGTGGAGCGCGGCATGACGCCGGCGCAGGCTCTGCAGGCGGCGACGATTCAGGCCGCCGCGCTCTGCCGCACGCCGGACCGCGGCCGCATCGCGGCGGGACTGCTCGCGGACCTGATCGCGGTGCCCGGCGATCCGCTCGCCGACGTCGGCGCCACGGAACGTGTGGATTTCGTGATGAAAGGCGGTGAGATCGCGCGAAGTCCGCAGTAATCGCCGATTCTTGACCTGAAGTTCATCGGCGCGGGCGACGCTCCGCGCCATGAAACTTCTCCCTTCCCTCTTCTCCCTCGCCCTGGCCGCCTCACCCGCGCTGGCCCAGGGTCCCACCCCGGACGGCTTCATCCCGCTGTCCTCCTACGGCGTGCCGAACGGCTCGGCCGAGATCGTCGCCGTCAGCGAAGACGGGATGATTCTCGCTTACTCGGATTTCGCGCAAGGAGCCGTCGGCTTCGTGGACATCACGAATCCCGCCGCGCCCGCGCTGCTGGCCGAAGTTTTCCTGCCCGGCCAGCCCACCTCGGTGGCGATCGCCGGCAACTACGCCATCGCCGCCGTGCAGTTTGAACTGCCCGAGGAAGGCGAACTGCCGCCGGCCTTCCTGCCCGGACGCCTCTACGTGATCAACATTCTGAATCCCGCAGTTCCGGTGGTTGCCGGCTACGCCGACATCGGCTGGCAGCCGGACAGCGTCAAGCTCACGGTCGTCAACGGCGCGATCGTCGCCGTGGTGGCGATCGAGAACCAGCCGGTGGTGCTGGACGGCAACGGTTTGGTGATGGATGAGGAAGGTCCTGGCAGCCCGACCGACGCGTCGCCGGCGGGCCTGATCCAGGTCATTCAGGTCAACGTCAACTTTCCCCCGAGCAGCATCGTGGTGAATCTGAACCTGCCGCAGGCCGATCTCGCCGCCGCCGGCCTCCTCTATCCCACGGATCCGCAGCCCGAGTTCGTGGACATCTTCGGCAGCACCGTGGCCGTGACGCTGCAAGAGAACAATGGCGTGGCGCTGGTGGACATCAAGGATCCCAACAACCCGGTTCTGACGCGGGTGTTCTCGTCCGGCATCGCCAGCTCGCGCTACACCGACCTGGATGAGGACGAGGCCATCGACCTGAACGATCTCTATCCTGACACCGTCGGCATTTTCTACGATCGGCCGAAAGACGCAGCCGGCACGGAGTTGTCGGGCGGATTGCGGATGTCCGACGCCATCGCCTTCAGCGCGGACGGCAGCGTGCTCTACACCGCCGACGAAGGCGAACTGAACTTCACGGGCGGACGCGGCTTCAGCGCCTGGGACCTCAACGGCAATCCTGTCTGGGACGACGCCGGCAAGGCCGAACGCTACGCCGTGCGCATGGGCCAGTATCCGGACGCTCGCTCCGCCAACAAGGGCATCGAAATGGAAGGCGTGGAAGTCGCGACTTTCGGCGCCAAGGACTTCGCCTTCGTGCTATCCGAGCGCGGCTCCTTCATGCTGGTCGTGGACGTGACCGCGCCGGCCGCGCCGAAGATCCTGCAACTGCTGCCGACCGGCAGCTCGCCGGAAGGCGTGGTGGCGATTCCCGCGCGCGGCCTGGTGGTGACGGCCGACGAGGTTTCCAACACGCTGTCGATCTTCTCCGCCTACGTCGGGCCGAGCCCGGTCAGCCCGGCGCAACCGGTGCTCTACTCGGCCAGCCCGAGCGAGCCCTGGTCCGCCTTCTCCGGCTTCGCGGCGCGCCCGGGCGGCCAGGAGCTGCTGGCGGTTCCTGACAATGCTCTGCCGACGGCGCTCTACCGCATCAAGATCGGCGGGCAGTTCGCGCAGGTTGTCAAAGCTGCTGACGTCACGGTCAACGGCGTGCAGGCGCGCTACGACTGCGAAGGCGTGGCGCTCGACCGCTCGATCCTGGCGCCGGCCAACCCGGGCGGCTGGCTGGCGAGCGAAGGCAACGGTTCGTCCATCCCGAACCTGCTGGTGCAGGTGGATGGCAGCGGCGCGGTGCTGCGCGAGATCCAGCTGCCCTTCGGCGTGGACGCGGCGGCCGATCCCAACCTGCCCGGCAACGCTCAAGGCGGCGCCGGCGGCCAGAAGATCCGCAGCAACGGCTTCGAAGGCATGTGCCTGAGCGACGACGGCCGCTACCTGCTGGCGGCGATCCAGCGCGACTTCGCCAACGAGTTCGGCTCGCCGAAGTACACGCGCATCGCCCGCTACGACCTGGATCAGTTGGTGCAGAATCCCGGCCTGCAAGTCGGCCTGCGCGCCGGCGGCGACTGGGAGTTCTTCTTCTACGAGCTGGACTCGGCCGACACCGCCAACTGGGACGGCCTGTCGGAAATCGTCAATCTCGGCGGCGACCGCTTCGCCTTGATCGAGCGCGACAAGGGCATCGGCACCGGCTCGACGCTCAAGAAGATCTACGAAGTCAGTCTCGCCGGCCTGGTCGGCGACACGGACGGCATCCCGGACGCGAGCGACACGGTCGGCAAGACCCTGCTCGCGGACGTGCTGGCGCAGTTCTTCCCCTACGAGAAGATCGAGAGCCTGGCCGTCACCCCGCAGGGTGATCTGTGGATCGGCATGGACAACGACGGTGGCACCGTCGAAAACCGGGTGGTGAACCTGGGTCCGATTTTCTAAGGCAGTTCGGGTCTGCCGCTGCGGCCACGCTCGGGACGGCGTGGCCGCAGTTTTTTTTCAGGCGCGCGCAGCGCGGAAGGCGTCCACGCCCATCAGCACGGTTTCCGTCAACGGCCCGGCGTAGCTGAACGGGCAAGTGGTTGCGCCGCGCGTGCGGCAGGCGTCGAGCCACTCCTTGTGATGGCCGACCGAGGGCGGAATCGAAGCCTTGGGACGATGGTAATTCACGAAGCGGTCTTCGGGCAGCAGGAGATGGCGGTCGTAGTCGGCGAGCAGGAATCCGTCCGCGCCGACGAAGAGGGTGCCGTCGCCCCATTCGGGCAGCAGGCCCGCGGCGAACTGCGGCGGGCGCGTGCCGCCGTCGTGCCAGAAGAGCTGCAGGTCCTCGTAGTCCCAGCGCACCTGCAGCGCGGCCGGCGCGCAGTCCGCGTGCGGCGGAGGCCCTTCGGCCGTGGCCTTTTCTGGCACGCCCAGGCGGAGCGCCCAGAACGGCAGGTCCAGGTGATGGCAACCCATGTCCCCCAGCGTGCCGGTGCCGAAATCCCAGAAACTGCGCCAGCCGGCGGGGTGATAGATGGGGTGATAGGGCCGCGCCGGCGCGGTGCCGAGCCAGAGTTTCCAATCGAGGCTGTCGGGCACCGGCGGCGTGTCGGTCGGGCGCTCGACGCCGCCCCAGGCTTTGCCGACCCAGCAGTGCGCCTCTTTGACTTTGCCGATGGCGCCGGCGCGGATCAGTTCGACGACGCGGCGGTAGTTGTCGCCGGCGTGGATCTGCGTGCCCATCTGCGTGACGGCGCCGAACCAGTCCGCGGCTTCGGCGACGGCGCGCGCCTCCTCGATCGTGTGAGTGAGTGGCTTTTCGCAGTAGACGTCGAGTCCGGCGCGCAGCGCCGCCAGGGTGGCGGGCGCGTGCGTGTGGTCGGGCGTGCTGACGACGGCGGCGTCGAGCCGGACCTTCGCGATCATCTCGCGGTAGTCGCGAAAGAGTTGGGCCTGAGGGAAGGCGAGCGCGGCCGCGGCGAGATGGTTCGCGTCCACGTCGCAAAGCGCGGCCACGTTCTCCCCCGCCACGCCGGCCAGGTTGTCGCCGCCGCGGCCGCCCACGCCGATGACGCCGATGCGCAGAGGGCCCTCCTTCGGCGCCTTCGGCTCCGGCTTGCGCGGTCCGATCTGACAAGCAGCCATGGCAGCGCCCGCGGCGGCGGCGCCGGTCAGGGCCAGGAAAGTGCGGCGGGTGGGACGGGGCACCGCATCAGACTAACGGCGGCGGCCGGGATCTTCAGAAGAGAAACGAGAGTCCCGCGCCGACGAAGAAGTCGTCTGCCTCACGATCCAGGCCGATGCCGGCGCGGAGATCGGCCTGGACGCGGCGGCTCAGCAGGTGCAGCAGTCCTGCGTCCACGGAGTCGGCGGAGCCGGCGTCGCGGGCCATCGGCCCGAGCAGGAAGTACTCGGCGAAGCAGGTCGTTCGCTCCCAGACTGCCCAGGCGGCGTAGACCGAACCCTGAATCTGCGCCATGCGGCCGGCAGCATCGCTGATCCAAGCAACGTTGGCGTTGCCGCCCACCGTGAGGCCGGACGCGAGAATGGTGGACCAAGCCAGGCGCAGCGCCGGATCGGGCTCCTGGCTGCTGAAGTCCGGATCGCCCAGGCCCAGAGTCAGGAGCGGCACAAGAACCAAGCGCGGCACCCAGCGGCTTTGCTCCGTGAGGCGCCACTTGAGTCCGATGGTCAGATCGCTGATGCCGGATTCGGCGGAGGCACCCGCGCCGTCGCGGCTCCATCCGTTCCAGGAAGCTTGCGCCTCAAGACGGTCTTCCGCCACTCCCCAGCGCACGGCGAGTTCAGGGAGGGTGAGCCGCCGATTCTCGTCCGCGTCGCGATCATGGACGGTGGCGGTCACTCCGCTTTCGAGGACGAAATGGCTTTCCGGCGCAATGCTCGTGCTCGTGCTGAAGCTCGGCCGATCCGTCGAGATCGGCGGCAGATCCGCCTGTGCCGAGGCCGGGTCGGTGATGAGGGCAGCTGCGGCGAGCAGAGGCAGTAGGCCGCGCATTAGGGGCGGCGACCTCCTGCCTCCAAGTGGAACGGAACGCTGATCACCACCGTGCGGCGCGCGAAAAGCAAGGCGCCTTTGATCATCAGTGCGCGCTGATTATGCAGCAGGTGGTGCCACCAGCGGGTCGGCACGTACTCAGGGAGGACCACTGTGATGGTGGCCTCCGGATGGGCGGCCTGCAGTTCGCGCAGATGAGCGAGCAAGGGTTGCAGCACCGAACGATAGGGTGAGTCCACGACCACGAGCGGCACACCTCGGCCCCACTTCTCCCAAGCAAGGCGAAAAGTTTCGGTGGAGCGGCTGCCCGTGTCCACGTACAGGGCGCGCGTCTCACCGCCGAGGGACCTGGCGTAATCGAGCGCGTGCAGGACGGCGCGCTGCACGCCACTCACCGGCACGAGGATGATGCCGCTCAGCGCGGGGCCTGGCATGCTGTCGTCCAGGGCGAGTTGCCGCTCGACGTCGAGGTAGTGACGTCGCACGGCCTGGAACAGCAGCACCAGCAGCGGGATCAGCAGCAGGATGATCCAGGCGCCGTGCGTGAATTTGGCGGCGGCCACGACCAGCAGCACCGCGCCGGTGCTGAGGCAGCCGACGGAGTTGAGCAGGGCAGAAAGCCGCCAGCCGCGCGCGCGATCGCGCCAACTCTTGCGCACCATTCCGGCCTGGGAAAGGGTGAAGGAGATGAAGACCCCCACCATGTACAGCGGCAGCAGGGCGTGCGTGTCGCAGCGGAAGACGACGAGCAGCAATCCGGCGCAGAGAGCCAGCGCAATGATCCCGTTGGAGAAAGCGAGCCGATCACCCTGGTTGGCAAGTTGGCGCGGCAAGAAGCTGTCGCGGGCGATGATCGAAGCCA
This sequence comes from uncultured Planctomycetales bacterium, assembly GCA_964453755.1. GTDB lineage: Bacteria > Planctomycetota > UBA1135 > UBA1135 > UBA1135 > JAQBVK01. Next base: position 20,106 of record CAYVPL010000007.1, on the reverse strand, counting down.
GGCGCGGAAAATCCGCGTAGGCGGTGTTGGCGGCCAGGAATAAAATCAGCATGGTGCCGGCCTGGACCGAGAAGTAGCCGACGCCTCGGCCGTCGAAGATGGTGCGCGCAAGTTGTGAAATCAGCGTCTCGCTTTCACTCACGCCGAGACCGGTGCGCGTGGCCAGCAGCGTGATGCCGAGAAACGACGTGATGGAGATCGCCGCCATGATCAAAAGGACGGCGGCGGCGTTGCGCGATTCGGGCGGGCGAAAGGCGGGTACGCCGTTGGAGACCGCCTCGACCCCGGTCATGGCGGTGCAGCCGCTGGCAAAGGCCCGCATCAGCAGGAAGAGGCCGAGGGGCGCGGCCAGAGGTGCCGGCATCGGCGCTGGCGCCGCCGCAGGCAGGGTGCCGTGCAGCGCACGCCAAGCTCCCACCGCCAGCAGCGCGAACAGTGCGGCGATGAAGAAATAGGTCGGCAGCGAGAAGATGCGGCCGGAGGCGCGCACGCCGCGCAAATTGCCGACGGTGAGCAGCGTGAGAGTGATCAGCGCCAGGGCGACCCGGTGCTCCTGCAGCCCCGGGAAGGCCGAGGTCAGCGCCGCCACCCCGGCCGCGATGCTGACGGCCACCGTCAGCACGTAGTCAATCAGCAACGAGGCTGCCGCGACCAAGCCCGGCCGAGTGCCGAGGTTCTCGCGCGCGACCACGTACGCGCCTCCGCCCGGAGGGTAGGCCAGGATCGTTTGCCGGTAGGACAGCACGACGATCAGGAGCAGCGCGGCCACCAAGCCTCCGACGGGCGTCAGCAACGCCAGCGCGCCGGGGCCGGCCAAGATCAGCACCCGCAGGATTTCCTCGGTCGCGTAAGCGACGGAGGAAAGCGCGTCCGAGGACAGCACGGCGAGGCCGGTCACTTTCGTGAGCCGCTCCTCGTGCGCCAGATGAGAAGGAATCGGCGCGCCCAGCAATCGCTGCTTCAGCGCACCGAAGGCGAACCCCTTCGGCTTCATGGATCTCTCCGATCGCCTGCGAGGTTAGCTGTCGGGCTCGGAGTCAGAGTCTCCTACCAGGCGGCCGCCTGGATACGCCCCGGATGCGCGAGTTGCGCGGTTGGGTCCCCCGCTCCGCCGTCAGTAGGCGGATTCAGCGTGACATCAGAATACTTCCTGACCGCAACGCGTCAAGGGTGGCGCCGCAGGCGCAGGGGGCGCGGAGGAGTGGAGCGGGCGAAGGGACTCGAACCCTCGACATTCAGCTTGGGAAGCTGACACTCTACCAACTGAGTTACGCCCGCAATGATTTCCCCAACGCAGTTCGGCTACCAATACCCATTGTACAAATCCTTGAATCGAGGCGTGGCGCCGCGGGCACGGGGAGCGCGAACACGCGGCCAGCGAAGGCGTCAGGTGCGGCGCAGGCACCGGTATTCTCCGCGAACCGTCCCGGTGGGCCGGCCCCCCGCTCATGCGACCGAGTCGATGGCTTTGGCTCCCTGCGCTCAGCGGGTGCGCGCTCGCGCTGGCCTGTGCGCAGAGCCGGCCGGCAGGATCCGACACTCCGCCCGTCGTCGCCGGTCTGGCCCGGGCGGGCCTGGATGCGCGCATGCGCGGCTTGGTGCTGCTCGGGGAGCTGGGTTGCGTGAATTGCCACTCCGGCGGAAGCGGCGACTCACGCCAGGACGCGCGCAGCGGACCGGACCTCGTCGCGGTGGGCAGCCGCGTGTCCGCCGAGTATCTGGCGCGATTCCTCGCCGATCCGAGCGGCGTCGAGCCGGGAACGACGATGCCGGACCTGTTGCGCGATCGCGACGAGGCCGCGCGTGTCACGGCAGCCGAGGAGCTGGCGCAGTACTTGACTTCGTTCACGATCCGCGCCGCCCCCCCGCGGGAAGCGGCCGACGCCGATGCCGCCACGCGCGGGCGCGCGCTCTTCCACGAGGCCGGCTGCGTGGCCTGCCATGCGCCGCGCTCCGCAGACGGCAGCGAATTGCCGCTGGCCGGCTCGGAGCCGCTGGGTGATCTGACGGCGAAGTACACCGCGGCGGGGCTGCAGGCCTTCCTGCTGGCGCCGCAGGACGTCCGCACATCCGCTCGCATGCCGGATCTGCATCTCGCGCCGGGCGAAGCGCGCGATCTCACGAATTTCCTGCTCGCGCGCGCACCGCGCGAACTCGCCGCGGCGGACCTCACGGCTGCGCCGAAGCCCGAACCTATCGCGGCAGGGCGCGTCCGGTTCGCGGAGCTCAATTGCGCGCAGTGTCACCAACTGGACGATCCGCTGCGCGAGCCGTCGCGCGGCGCGCAACCCTTGCAGCAACTCGATCCGGAGCGCGGCTGCCTGAGCGGCGAGATCGGCCCCTGGCCCTTCTACCCGCTCAGCGCCTCGCAGCAGGCGGACATCGCCGCCGCTCTGCGCGCCGCGGACGAGCCGCTGACGGACACGCAGCAGATCCAGCGCAAACTCGCGGCGCGCAACTGCATCGCCTGCCACGAACGCGGAGATTACGGCGGCATCGCGCCGGAGCGCAGTGCGTTCTTCACGAGCAACGACGAAGGCCTGGGGCCGGAAAGCCGCGTGCCGCCGCCCTTGACCGGCGTCGGCGCCAAATTGCAACGGGCCTGGCTCGAGGACTGCGTGGCCTACGGCCAGGAGGTTCGCCCCTACTTGCGCACGCGCATGCCGGGCTTCGGCGCAGCCTTCGCCGGCGAGCTCGCCGAGCTGCTGGAGCGTGCGGACGCAATGCCGCCGCTCGAGCTGGCCGCGCTGCCCGAGCCGGACTCCGAGCCGGCGGAGACCTATCTCAGATTGGGGCAGGAGCTCGCGGGCGACCGCGGCATGAGCTGCATTAGCTGCCACGCCTTCGCCGGCGAACGCGTCGGCATGCTGGCGGGCATCGATCTCGTCGACTCGACGGCGCAGCGCCTGCGCCGCGAGTGGTTCACCCGCTTCTTGCACGCTCCGTCTCAATTCCGCGCCGGCACGCTGATGCCGCAGTTCTTCGTCGACGGCGCATCCACGCGGCCCGAGCTGGGCGACGGCAGCGCTGCTCAGCAGATCGACGCGCTCTGGTTCTACCTGGCGCAGGGCCGCAACGTGCGCAAACCCAGCGGCATGCGGCACGCGCCGATGCCGCTTGTCGTCGGCAGCGAAGCCGTGCTGCTGCGGCGCAGCGTCCAGAACACGGGCAAGCGCGGCATCAGCGTCGGCTATCCCGGAGGCGTCAACGTGACTTTCGACGCTGAGCGTCTTGGCCTGAATCAGATCTGGTGGGGCGAGTTCGTTGATGCCGCCGGAGTTTGGACCGGCCAGGGCAGCGGCGAAGCGCGGATTCTCGGCCAAGAGCGGGCAAGCCTGCCCAACGGTCCCGCTTTCGCCTTGCTGGCGGATCCGGCGGACTCCTGGCCTGCGGCCTCGCGCCGCGAGCTCGGCCAGCGTTTTCTTGGCTATGACCTGGACGCCGAGCAGAGGCCGACGTTTCGCTACGTCTGCGCGGACGTCACGATCACCGACGCGCCGCGGGAGGCGCCGGACGGCTCGGCGCAGCGGCCGCTGCTGCGCCGCACCTTCACATTCGCCAGCGCAGGCGATCTCACTCTTCATTTCCGCGCGGCGCTGCACGAACGCGTGGCCGACCTGGGCGATGGCCGGGTGCAAGTCGGTTCGTCGCTCCGCATCCACCTGCCACCGGCTTCGTTCCGAATCCGCGCCGCCGGCGCGCAGCGCGAATTGTTGGTCGAAATCCCGATCCGCCAGGGGCAAGGCAGCCTGGTGATCGATTACGCATGGCTGCCGGAATCGCAATGAAGCTCCCGCTCCTCCCGCTCGCGCTTGTGCTCGCCTCGACTGCGGCGTCCGCGCCAGCTCAAGAACTCGGCGATTCCTGGGGCACGGGCCGGGCCGAGTCCCAGTACTACCGCATCGTCGACTTACCGGTCCCCCATGAGCTCGCGCTGGAAACCGGCAGCTTGTGTCCGCTCGACGGCGACCGCCTGGCGGTGGGCACGCGCCGCGGCGAGATCCTGATCCTGTCCGGCGCCTTCGACCCGGTGCCGGAGTTGCGCGTGCAGCGCTTCGCTGCCGGCCTCGACGAAGTCTTCGGCCTGGGTTACCGCGACGGCGCCTTCTACGCCATGCAGCAATCCGAACTGACGCGCATCAGCGATCGCGACGGCGACGGGCGCGCCGATCGCTTCGAGACCTTGAGCGACGTCTGGGGCTTTGACAACTACCACGAGTTCGGCTGGGGATCCCCGGTGACGGAGGACGGCAGCGTCTGGGTCGTGCTCGGCCTGTCGGAGTCTTACCACTACAAGACTCCCTTCCGCGGCTGGGCATTTCAGATCACCCGCGACGGGCGCTCGATTCCGATCGCGAGCGGCATCCGCAGCGCGGGCGGCGTCGCGCCGAACGAGCACGGCGTGATGTTCTACGCCGAGAGCCAAGGGCCGTGGAATGGCTCCTGCTCCTTGAAGCATCTGCGCCCGGGCGGCTTCATGGGCCACCCGATCAGTTTCCCTGCCTACGACCTGCCGCTGGCGCAGAACATGGGGCCGAAACCCGTCGAGCCCAGGAGCGAATCGCGCATGCGCACCGAGTGCGATCGCATCGAGCAGCTCGTGCCGCCCGCCGTGGTCTTCCCTTACCGGAAAATGGGACAGTCCATCACTGCGTTTCGCGTCGATCGCACCGCCGGCCGCTTCGGACCCTTCGCCGGCCAGCTGTTCGTCGGCGATTTCAGCCTGAGCGTCGTCATGCGCGCCACCACCGAACTGGTCGACGGCGTGTGGCAGGGCGCCTGCTACCCGTTCCGCGAAGGCTTCGGCACTGGCATCTTGGCGCTCGAGTTCTCGCCTCAAGGTTACCTCGTCACCGGCGGCACCAATCGCGGCTGGCCGGTCCGCGGCAATCGCCAATACTTGCTGCAGCGGCTCGAGTGGACCGGCAAGACTCCCTTCGAGATCGAGCGCATCCGGATTCAACCGGACGGTTTTTTGGTGGATTTCACCAAGCCCGTCGCGGCAGCCAGCGCAGCGCAGGCCGCGCACTATCGCATTCTGACTTACACCCACATCTATCAGGAGCACTACGGCAGCCCTGAGGTCGATCACACCACACCGCGCGTCACCGCCGCCCGCCCTGCGCAGGACGGCCGCAGCGTGCGGCTCGTGGTCGACGGCATGGTCGCGGGCCACGTGCACGAATTCGATCTCACGGGCCTGACGTCGCAGGACGGTGAAGACTTGCTGCACCGGAAGGCTTACTACACGGTCAATCGGATTCCGCAGTAGCCATGCAGCCCGCTCGACTCGCCGCCTTCACCCTGACCCTCTTGGCCGGCTGCGGCGCCGCGCGCCCGCACCCGGTGCCGGACAGCCCGCTCTGGCTGACTTACGCCGGCGGCGACGGACCGGGCCGGGGCAAGCACATCGTGCTGATCGCCGCCGAGCAGGAGTACCGCAGCGAGCAGTCGCTGCCGATGCTGGCGAGCATCCTGTCCGCGCGGCACGGCTTCGACTGCACCGTGCTCTTCGCCCTCAACCCGGACGGCATGGTGGATCCCACCATGAAAACGCGCGCCGAGGACGCGAGCGTGATCCACGACATTCCGGGCCTCGAGCATCTGCGCACGGCGGACCTCGTCATCTTTTTCAATCGCTTCATCACTTTGCCCGAGGCGCAGATGCGCCACGTCATCGAGTACCTGGATTCCGGGAAAGCCATCTTCGGCATCCGGACGGCCGACCATGGCTTCCTGGGACCATTCCCCTACGAGGTCGACGGCCAGCCCGTGCGCTTTGGCGAGGACGTGCTCGGCGGCACTTTTCGGGAGCACCATGGCAACTGGCACGCGGATTCCACGCGGGGCATTCTCGTCGCGGAGCAGCGCGGCCATCCGATTCTCACCGGGGTCGATGACATCTGGGGGCCGTCCGACGTCTACCGGACCTTCCCCGCGGGCGGCGGCCTGCCCGCCGGATGCACGGCCCTGGTCTACGGTCAGCCGCTGCTCGGCCGCCAGCACGACGATGCGCCGAATCCGGAGAAGGAGCCGCTGCCCGTGGCGTGGACCAAGACCTGGACCGGCGCGACGGGCAAGACTGCGCGGGTGTTTCACCTGACCATGGGCAGCGGGAGCGACTTTCAAAGCGAGGGCCTGCGGCGGCTGGCCATCAACGCGGCCTATTGGTGTCTCGGGCTTGAGGACCGGATCTCGGCGGCCAGCAGCGTCGCGTACGTCGGCCACTACGCACCGCTCGACACAGGCTTCAACTATGCCGAACTGGGAGTCGTGCCGAAGCCTCCGGCTGCCTATCGCTAACGGTCGCGTTACCGGCCTTGCCGCAGGAAGAACGCCAACAGTTCCTCCGACTCAAAAAATTCCGGGATCTCCGCGTGTCCCTTGCCGCGGATCACCTGCAGTGCGCCGGGGCCGCCAAGCGCCTGGTAGCGCTGGATCAGCAGGCCGCTGTTCCGCTCCAGCGGCACCACCTCGTCCTGGTCGCCGTGGAGGTGCAGGATGGGAACCTTCGCCCGCGCGAGCGGCGCCAAGCGTTCGATCGGATTGTGCTGCGCCAGCTGGGCCGTCAATTCCGTCTCGGACATGCCGTAAGCCGCCGCGGTGGCGGCGAGCCCGGGATAACTGGTCAGATCGCAGACGGGATAGATCCCACCGATGCACTTCACCTTCTCCGGGTTTTCGACGGCCCAGTTGTACCACATCAACCCGCCGCGGCTCTGGGGCAGGAGGCAAACCTGAGGCGCGAGCCCGTATTCTTTGACAACGTGCGCGTAGAACTGGCTGTAGATCTTCCGGCTCTGCGGGCTGCCGAACGAGTCCCCGACGTTCGTGCCGCACACGGCGAATCCATGCTGCAAGAGGCGTGAGAACAGCCAGTCCAGGCGCTCGTTGGGATAGCCCTTCCAGTAGGACGGCGCGTACCACACCCAGGGCTTCGAGCCATCGGCGGCCGGAGCCTGAGGCAGGATCACGAAGCCCTGAACCTCTCCGATCTGCAGTTCGAGGCACCGGGAGCCGTAACGCGTCGTTTCATGGACTTCGGCGTTCTCCAGCAATTCTTCGATGGTCTGGTCGAAAGCTTGGCTGAGGAGCTCGGCGACCGATTGGCCTTGCCGCAAGGCCAAGGCGGAAATCCGCTCATACTGCCGCAGCGTCAGGGCCGTGCTGGCGCCGACGGAGGATGTGCCGGGAGCGTCGAGCCAGGCGTCGTTTGCCCGCTGCAGCTGACTCGCAGTCAGCCCGAAAGCCCGCAAAATTCCGTGGGCCATCAAGCGATCTCCCAGTGGCCCCATGTGCACCCCATCCGAAGTCAGCTGCAGTTCGATCCGCTTGCCGCCGGCGGCGGCCGGCTGAATCGCCGCCTGCATGTCCGCATTCAAATCGGCCAGCAGACACTTCTTCTCGCTGGCCAGGCTGCGCAGGAAGGCGTTGTAAGCGGCCAGTTTGAGGTTGTTGGGAGCTTGCGCATCCTCGCCGATCATGGTCGAGGTCAGAATCATCACTTGGATGCCGGCGGCCTGCGCCCGCTCGACGATGGCGGTGATGTTCTTCTGATAAGCCTCGAGCGAAATGCCGCGCGCCCCGTGCCACACGTCGTTGACGCCGCAACTGAGCGTCATCCAGGTGGGCTTCTTGCTGAGCACGTCTCGCTCCAGCCGCTCGAGCATCTGATCGGACTTGTGACCGCTGATCCCGGCCGGAATCATTTCCACCTTGACGTCATTGGCGGCCAGACCGCTGATCACCAACTGCACGTAGCCGCCCGGGTGGCCGGCGCCGGCCTCCGTGATGGAGTCGCCCAGAAAGGCGATGCGATCGCCGGTCTTGACCAGCGCTTCCTGAGCCTGGGCGCGACCGCCGGTCAGCAGGCACACAGCGAACAGGCTCGCCAGGGCGGGGAGACGTTTCATGAGGAGCCGATCCTAACTTCAGCGGAGGAGTGCTTGGTCGGAGCGTAGGCTGAGGACCATGCTCGCGCTCGCACTCCCGCTGCTCCTGCCCCAAGCCGTGGATGAAAACGCCGTGCTGGCAGAGCGCGCCGCGCTCTGCGGCAGCGAAGTCAACTGGGCGGCGGACTGGCAGGAGGCGGCAAGCCGCGCCAAGCAGGAGCGCAAGCTGATTCTGGTCGCCTTCCAGAATTATCCGGGTTTCGAGATCGGCGATCTGCCCTCCATCGGTCCCTTCATGGATCCGGACATCATCGCTCTGACGAACGCGCGCTTCGTGCCGCTGCGCTTTCGGCTCGGCATGGAGGCGCCCTTCACGGATCCGGCGATCTACGGCACCAGCCCGACCTCCTTCGGCGTGGCCATCCTGCTGGCCAAACCCGACGGCGAGATTCTGCGCGAGACTTTCTCCCTGGAGACCACCGTCGTGCGAGAATTTCTGCGCGCCGGCCTGCGCGGCCATCCGGGCCTGGCGGGTCCCCCGCCGCGTGCCAGCCTGCCCGGCGAGAGCCGCGCCGAGCGCGCTCTGGCCGAGGCGTCCTGGATGATCGCTTGCGGCGAATGGGAGGAGGCGGATCTCCTGCTCGAAGCATGCGCCCAGTCCGGCGGCGCGCCGCGCCTGCCGCTCGTGCGCGCCGATCTGCTGCGAATGCGCCGGGACTTCCAAGGCGCGCTCGACGCGCTCGCGGCCGCGCCGGCGGACGCGTCACTCCAGGCCGACGTCGCCGAAGCGCAGAGCTGGCTGCACACCATGCTCGGCAATCTCCCGGCCGCGCAGGCGGCCCTCGTGCGCGCCGGCACGGCCACGCCCGCGCGTCGCAGTCTGGCCGCCTCGCTGATGCTCGCGCGCGGCGCGCGGACCGAAGGCTTGGCCGCCCTGCGCGCGCTGGCGCTGGAAGATCCGCCGACGCGCTGGTCCTGGCAGGCCGCCGCAGTCGTGTCCAATCCCACCCTGGCCGCGCAGGAGAAATGGAATCTTCTGCCTCCCACCGCGGAGCAGATCGCCGAAGCCCTGCCGCTCGCGCCCGGGCCGGTCAAGCCCGGCGAGGCCGCGCGCGCGCACGCCGAAGCCGTGCAGTGGCTGCTCGTGAACCAGCGCGCCGACGGCTCGTGGGCGCATCCGCACGAAATCGGCGCCAGCGCCGGCGACGATCCGCCGCTCGTGGGCCTCGGCGCCACGGCCCTGGCCGGCATCGCGCTCGCTCGTGAGGCGCGCGCGACGGATCGAGGCGCAAGCGGCACGGCCGCGCAGCGCGCGCAGGCCTTGCGCGCCGCCGCGGGCCGCACGCTGGACTATTTGTCAAATCACGCCGCAACCCTGCGCGCCCGCACGGTGCAGCGGCCGGAGGTGTTGATGGATTACACTGTCTGGTCGCAGCCCTACGCGCTGCTGCTGGCGGCAGAATGCCTGCCGGACAAGATCGGTGCCGCCGATCCGGCGCGAACCATGGCTGCCGACGCGGTGGCCATGCTGACGCGCAAGCAAAAAACCGGCGGGGGCTGGAGCTACTACCTCTCCGGCACCGTGGCCGGCTCGGCGCAGCCGCTGGAAGTTTCCATGAGTTTCACGACCGCCGCAGTCCTGACCGCGCTGCTGCGCGCGCCGGAGGCGGGCGTCGAGATCGCGCCCGAACTGATCGCCGAAGCCGTGCGCTGCCTGGAGGACATGCGCTTGGAGAACGGCGCCTTCCGCTACATGGTGGAGCACACCAGCAAGACTCCCGTGGGCGGCACGCCCGGCGACGCGGCCGGCCGCGGTCCGGCCTGCGCGCTGACCTTGCACCGCGCCGGCCGCGCCGACGCGGACGCCGTCCGCGCGCGTCTGCAACTCTTCGTCGAGCATCTGCCTCAGCTCTCACGCGAGCAGGGCAAGGTGATGATGCATTGCGGACCCGAGGCGCAGGGCTCGCACTATCTGATGTTCGACTACATGTACGCGGCCGAGGCCGTGGCGGCGCTGCCGCCCGCGGAGCGCGCGGCATTCCGCAAGCCGCTGCTCGAGGCGATTCTGGCGGCGCGCCAAGCCGACGGATCCTTCGTGGACAATCCGCAGATCGGCCGCTCCGCGGGCACGGCCATGGCCGTGATCGCGCTGCTGGCCCTCGAGGTCGAATCGAAACCTTGACCGTTAGCTGGTCGTCCAGGTCCAGCCGCTGATGCGCCAGCCGCCCGCCGTCAGCAGCAGCGACACGGTCAGCGTGCAGTCGAGTTTCGTCAGAGGGACGCCCTCCTGCTTGAAGTCGTAGTCGGCGGGCACGACGACGTAGGCGCGATCGCCGGCAATCTCGACGTGCCGCGGCTGGCCGAGCGTGACGATGCCGCTGGTGATCTGCTTGCGCGCCGCATGCGCGACGAAGTCGTTCACCCAGCGCTGCGCGGCGCCTTCGCCGGACCACGCGAAGGGCGGGATCTCGTCCATGATGATCATGGGATCGGTGCAGGCGGAGAAGGCGCGATTGACGTCGCCGACGTTGAAGCCCTCGACGTAATGCCGGATGGGCGCCATCAGCGCTTCGACCGTTGCCTCCTGCTCGGGCGTGAGTTCCTCGGCGGTGAAGGAAGAGCAACTCGAGGAGCCGGCGGCCGCCGCAGCCAGAACCATGCCGGCGAAGGTCTTGAACATGCGCATAGCGTACGCGGGCGCCGGGCTAAGATCGTTCATGCGCCGGATGCTTTGGATCGCTCTGCTCGCGCCGGCGAGCGGCTGCGGCCATCACGAGGCGGCGCGCGCGGACTTGCCGCTCTGGACCTTCGACGCCAGTCAGATCTTCCCGGCTGACCGCACGCTGGCGCGTCCGGAAGACGGCGTGGCGCTCGCCGATGGACGGCTCATCGTCGCGGATCAGAAGGTCGGCCTGCGCCTCGTCGAGCAGGATGGCAGCAGCCAGCCCTTCGGCGATCTGGCCGGAGCCGGCTACGCGCACCGGCCGCCCGAGCGCCACGGCGCCGTCAACGGCATCAGCCTCGAGCCCGGCGGCATGCATCTGCTGGCGACGGACGTGCTGGCGGGCGGCATCTATCCCTTCGCGCTCGCGAACGGCGCCACCGAGCGCGTCTACCAGCATCCTTACGGAGTGAACGCCGCGTGCCGCGACACGAGCGGCACGATTTGGTTCACACAGAGCGGCAACAACACGGAGGCGCAGGGCGAAGCCGGCATCTCCGCGGTGCTCAAGTCCCCCGCCACCGGATCCCTGTGGCGGCTGCCGCTGCAGGACGGCAAGCCGGCGGCGCAGGCCGAACTCGTGCGCGACGGCCTCGACTTCGCCAACGGGCTGGCCCTCGACGAGCGCCGCGGCCGGCTCTATCTCGCCGAGCTCGGGCAGGATCGCATCTGGCAATTCCTGTGGCAAGCCGGAACGGGCGAGCTCGGCCAGCCGGAAGTCCTGCTCAGCGTCCACCGGCCGGACAATCTCGAGTTGGACGCAGCCGGGCGGCTGTGGGTCGCGCTGCCGGCGCGCAGCGAGATTCTGATCGTGAACCCGGACACGGGAGCCGCGCACTCCGCGTTCCACGCGCAGACTCCGGAGTTGTCAAGCGCGCTTCCTGGAATGCTGACGGGCGTCATTCTCAGCCCGGACACCGGCTTGGTCCATCTCACGGGACTGGGCAACGCCCTCGTCCGGCTCGAACTCTGACATTCGCCGCAGGTCAGGCGCCTCCTGCGCCCGAGCTTCAGATGATGACGAAATTCGAGACCGTGCAGCTGGCCACGTCCACGGCCTGCACGCTCAGGCCGCAGGCGCCGGCCGGGACGTTGAAGGTCAGCGAAACCCGGCCCATGAAATCCGCCAGCACCGAGCCGCCGAAACTCGGGCGCGTCAAGGCGAGCGCGATTCCGGCGCACGGCGGCGTCGGCTTGGTGCTGGTGCCGGCGCGGCCGTAAAGGAAGACGACGCGCCCGTCCGGGCTGGCTTGCCGCACTTCCAGCGAGATCGGACCGGCGCACCCGCCCAGCTTGACGAGCGTGAGTCCGCCGGCCGGCCGCCACTCGAGCAGCGCGAGACGATCGCGCGACGCGAACTCGTCGGCGAAGGTTCCAGCGCCGAGTTCGTTGAAGGAGCAAGCGTCTTGTCCCGCGCCGCCGTCGTCCGGTTCGCCGGGCGCCCAGTTTTCGAAGGTGACGGGCTCGCCAGAGCGCCAAACCCAGACGCCCTCCTGCACTTCGTCCGTCAAACCGATCCAGACCGGGCTGGCGGTCATGTTGCCGACCAGCCAGGCGGCCTCCGCGCCGTCGCGGATCGTGGCCAGTTCGACGTTCTCGCCCAGCGCATCGGCGAGATCTTTGGCCTGGCCCCAGCCCATGATGGCGGAGGGGACGGCGTAGTAGTGCCCGTTCGCCGGATTCTGAATCCAGTTGTAGTTGCCGGGCGGCCCGTGCTGGGCCGAAAGCTCCGCGGTGCAGAGCGCGAAGAGGCCCAGGCTGACGGGGAGGGGCAGCAGCTTCATGCGGGAAAGTCCATACCGTGCGACGGATCACCGGGCGCGCCGCAAACGCCGACCAAGCCAGAATAACCGGCTCTGGCCATTTGTGGCCCCCGAGGCAGCCAGTTTCGGCTCAGCGGATGCCGAAGGCCGAAGGCGCGAAATCCGGCACGGCGGGCAGCGCGACCCCCTGCTGCGGAATCTGCCCCTCGCGCCCGACCGCCCAGAGGCAGGCCTGCAGCAGCAGGCGGCGCAGGCCGGGATCGGCGAGGTCCTGCGAAGCGCCCATCGAGCAATAGAACACGCGTTGCGGCGCGCCCGCCGCGCGCGGCAATTCGCGGGTCCACGCCAGCGGCATCGGCGGATCGTTGCGGCCGTCGCGCACCGGCGCGGCCGCCGGATCCATGCCGTCCAGCACGACGCCGCGGGCGAGCACGGTGCAATCGGCCGGCAGCGGGTGGAAGGCGTAGACGTCGGTCGGCCCCCAGGCTCCGTCGAATCCGCGCAGCACCGGATGCCCCGCCGCCGCCGGCTCGGGCTGCGCGCGCGTGCTCTCGCTGCCGTGGCCGCCGTGATGCCCGACCCAGGAATCCCCGAACCAAGTTTCGCCGAATCCGCCCGGCGGATCCGCCGCGTCCGCCGACCAGGCGCGCGCGCCGACGGCCGCATCCGCCCCGTAAAGAAATGCGTGCGTGGCAGTGCGCAAGCCCACGAGGGGCACTCCGCGTTCGAGGGCGCGCGCGAGGCGCGACCGATCGGTTTCATCCCAGGCGCGAAAGCGCGTGAACAGAACGATCAGGTCTGCGTCGTCCAACGCCTCGAGGCCGGGCTGGTGCACGGCGTTGCCGGGATCCACCGCGCCGGTCGCGGGGTCGCGACTGAAACTCAGGCTGCAGCGGAAACCCTGCGACTCGAGAAGTTTTGCCAGTAGAGGCAGTGTTTCTTCCGAGCGATATTCCTCGTCGCCGGCGATCAGCACCGCGTGCAGCGGCGCGTGCACCGGTGAATCCGCGGCGCAACCGGTGAGAAAGGCGAAAACAGCGAAGGAGATGCAGCCAGCGCGCACGCGGGCCAGGATAGTGCGCGCGCAGCCTAGGAAATCAGCCAGCCGGCGGCGCTGAGGAGCGCCAACGCGGCCAGCGCCCGGCCGAGAGCCAGAGGCCAGCTCAAGCGGGGAGTTGCGTCGAAGTCGGAGGAGTGGGGGAAATTCATGGTCTTCTCTCTTGTCGTCAAGCCTACGCGGGGATCATGACGCGCGTTGGCGATTTTTCAATGCTTCTTGCGCGAAGAAAACCAGCGCGCCGAGCGCGATCCAGCCGCAGCCGAGCAAACTGGCTTGGCGCACCGCGGGATCGAAGAAGGTGGCGCCCAAGCCCGCGCCGGCGCCGGCGATGAAGAGCACTGCGGGCAGCGGCCACAGCGGCATGCGATAGCCCGCGCCCGCGCGCCCGGCGCGAATCAGGCCCGCGACCACGATCATGTGGAACACCCAGTCCACGAAGACGACGCCGGTGACGAGCGCTTCGAGCGAATTGGCGACTGCCGCCCACAACATCGCAATCGCTAGGGCGGCTTGCAGCAAAATCGCCAGATTGGGCACGCCGCGACGCGCGTCCACGCGCGAGAGCGCCGCGGGAAACAATCCTTCCTGCGCCAGCGCGAAGTAGGCGCGCGGCGCGGTGAGCACTTGCGCGTTGGCGACGCCGAAGGCGGAGATGCACAGGGCCAGAGCGGCGGCGCGGCCGACGGTCGGCAGCACGGTGGCGACGGCGTCGGCGGCGACGGAACCGGAAGCGGCGACGCTCGCGGCCGGCAGCAGCGCGAAGTAGGCGAGGTTCGCCGCCAGATAGGTGGCGACGACGATGAGCACTCCGAGCACGATCGCCAGCGGCAGCGTGCGCTCCGGCCGCCGCACTTCGCCGCCGACCCAAGTCACCTGGTGAAAGCCGCCGTAGGAGAAGAGCGTCGCCGCAAGTCCCGCCAGCCACGGCACCGAGGTGGCGGCGATTGCGGGAGTCGCGGCGGCGATCGGCGCCGACGGCCGCGTCAAAGCCCAGGCGCCGAGCGCGGCGAGCAAGAGCAACAACAGCACCTTCACGGCGGAAGTCGCGGTCTGCACCCACGCGCCGGGCTTCACGCCGAGCAGATTCACGCTCGCCAGCAGCACGATCATGCCGGTGGCGGCGAGGCGCACCTGGTGCTCGCTCCACTCGAAGCCGAGCGCGACTCCGAGATTCTTGGCGCCGAAGAGCACGATCAGCGCCAGCACGCCCGTTTGAATCGCGCCGATCAGGGACCAGCCGTAGAGAAAGGAGGGCAGCCGGCCCCACAGCCGGCGCAGCGCGACCAGTTCGCCGCCGCTTTCGGGAAAGCGCGAGCCGACCTCCGCCATCGAGAGCGCGCCGCACAGCGCGATGAGGCCGCCGAGCGCCCACAGTCCGATGGCGCCGCCGGCCGAGCCCGCGATCGCGGCCACTTTGGCCGGGGTGAAAAAGATGCCGACGCCGACGATGGCGCCGATGACGATGCCGGTGGCGTGCACCGGCCCGAGCGCGCGCCGCAGTTCGTTCACGGGCGCGGCCAGTTGTCCGTGCGGAAGGAAGACGCCGGCAGGCCGTCGCCGTTCTGCAGGTTGGGCTCGTCGGCTTCACCCCAGCCGTACCGGGCGGCGCGCGGCGCGGGGACTGCCGCGCTCGTCAGCACGACGGTCTCGCCGACGATTTTGGCATCGGCCGGGTGGAAGATCTTGTCCGCGCCGGCAATCTGGAAGTGCGAAGGCGCCTTGCCGTCGCGAGTCTTGAGACCGCGGCCGTGCACGAACCAGAGCCGGAACTCCGGGCTGCCTGCGCTCCACGCGCTCAGCACAGGCCCGCTGGTCTCGAGATTCTTGCGCTCATAAGGCCCGGCCAGCGCCCAACGCGCGAGCCGCTCCCCCACTTCTTTCTTCTTCAGCGGGTGGATGTCGCGCGGATTGCCGATGTCCATCACCACCGCCATCCCGCCTTGCTCGACTTTGTCGAGGGCCTGGAGCTGCGCCTCACGCAAGCGGGCGGGCAATTCGCCGGCGCCGTAGACGTAGGGCGCGATCTGCACCCAGTAGAAGGGAAAGTCGCCGCGGCCCCACGCGGCGCGCCACGAGGCGATCATGTCGGGGAAGAGCGTGGCGTACTGCTCCGGATTGCCGACGTTGGATTCGCCCTGATAGAAAATCGCGCCGCGGATGGCGAATTTCGTGAGCGGCGCGAGCATGCCGTTGTAGAGCGAGGCCGGATGGTTGGGGCCGAGCCAGTTCTGCCGCGGGAAGGCGCCGAGGTCGGCCATCGCGGCGCCGGCGCGCATCTTCCACTCCCCCGCCAGCGGGATGGACTGCTCCGGCATGTTCTGGCGATAAATTTTCAGCGCTTCCGGCGCGCCCACGAGTCCGCCGGCGCCGCCGGTGTCCACCACGCGGATGGCCAGAGTCAGATTCCGGTCGTTCACCAATTTTGCTGCGATGGCGTACTTGCGCGGCGTCTGCCACGCGCCGTCCTGATGCATGGCGCCCCAGCGCTCCGAGTCGGCGTAGAAGGTGTCGCAATCGTCAATCGGGCCGAGTTCCACCACGAGATCCCGCTGCACCCAGTCCTGCGGAATCTGCACCGTGCGCCGGTACCAGACCACGCCGTCGAAGCCGCCCAGGGATTGATCGAAGGCGCCGGGCAGGGCAACGCTCTCCCAGGCGGAGTCGTCGAGGTCGGCGCGGTTCCAGAGTTCGCGCGAGCCGACGTCCGTCTGCTGCAGCTTCTCCCACCACGCCTTCTGCAGCTCCTCGAGCGAAGCCTCCTTCGCGCCGCCGGAGCGCGCGGCTTGCAGGCGCGCGACCGCGTCCGCGTAGTCGCCGCGCTTGGCCAGGAACTCTTCGCTGGTCCAGGCCTCGGCCGGCGTGCCGCCCCACTCGCAGCCAATCAGGCCGATGGGCACGCCCTGCAGTTCCTGATGCAGCGCGCGGCCGAAGAAGAAGCCGATCGCGCTCATCGGCCCTGCGGTCTGCGGCGAGCACACAGTCCAGCTGCCTTGACAATCGGCGGCGGGCGCGGCCGCCACGACGTTGGGCACGTTGAAGTAGCGGATGCCCGGCAGGTCGGCGGCAGCCACGGCCTGCTCCCAGCCTTCCACGCCGTTGCCGACTCCCGGGCCGAGCGTCCACTCCATGTTGGACTGGCCGCCGCAGACCCACACTTCGCCGATCAGCACGTCCGCGATCGTGGCCGAGCCGACCGCGCACTCGATCCACACCGTCTGCGGCTGGTCGGCGGCCGCGGGCGTGGCGAGCGCGGCGCGCCAGAGGCCGGCGGCGTCCGCCTTGACGGCCGCGCTCGCGCCCCACGAAGCGCCGACGTTCACGACGGTGCCGGGCGGCGCCCAGCCCCAGATCGGCGCCTCGGTGCCGCGCTGGAGCACCATGTGGTCGGCGATCAGGGCCGGCAGGCGCAATTGCGCGGGCTCTTGGAGCAGTGCGGCGGCGAGGAGCAGGAAGATCGTCATGGCGCCAGCCTAGCGAAACGCTCATCATGGGCGGAATGGCCGAGTGGGGTCGCGGCAAGGGTGCGTCCCGGGAGCAGCAGTTCCTCGAGGGTCCGCATTCGCGGAGTTTCGAGTTCCAGCGGGCGCTGCGGATCTTCCGCGAATTCGTCCACGGCTTCCGCACCCTGCACTTCGTCGGGCCTTGCGTGACGGTGTTCGGCTCGGCCCGCACGGCGGAGAACGATCGGCACTACGCGGCGGCGCGCGCGATCGGCGCCGGCCTGGCGCGCATGGGTTTCACCACCATGACCGGCGGCGGGCCGGGCATCATGGAGGCGGCGAACCGCGGCGCGCACGAAAACGGCGGGCGCAGCATCGGCTGCAACATCGAGCTGCCGCACGAACAGGAGCCGAATCCCTACGTGGACCGCTTCGTCACCTTCCGCCACTTCTACGTGCGCAAAGTGATGCTGGTGAAGTACTCCTACGCCTTCGTGGCGATGCCCGGCGGCTTCGGCACGCTCGACGAACTCTTCGAGACCGCGACCCTGGTGCAGACCCGGAAGATGGAGTCCTTCCCGCTGATCATGGTGGGCCGCGACTACTGGGAGCCGCTGTTCCGTTTCTTGCGCGAGCGCATGCTGGCCGAGGGCATGATTGACGCGGCGGATCTGGCCCTGCTGCAGCTGGTGGACAGCGCCGACGAAGCTCTGGACTTGCTGCGCGCCCAGGCTCTGCCGCGCGCGCGCGCGCAGATGGAGCGGCCGCCGGTGAAACCTTCGCGCGTGTTGCGCGAATCCTGACCGCCGGATCAGAGGACCGGGTGCAGCAGGGTGGCGGCGTTCTCACCCAGGCGGCGCCACTGGGAGCGGCGCCCCCAGGCGTCGGGGTCCACCGGCCGCGAACGGTCCACGTAACTGCGCTGGAGCAGCCGCAGCAGGCTGGCGAAATCGTCGTCGTAGACCACGGTGCTGACTTCGAAGTTGAGGTCGAAGGAGCGGCGATCCATGTTGGCCGTCGAAATGATGGCCAGCTTGCGGTCCACCGTGATGGTCTTCGCGTGCAGCAGCCCCGGCTCGTACTCCCAGAGGTGCACGCCGGCGGCCAGCAGTTCGTCGTAATAGGAGCCGCTCGCGGCCGCGACGAGGCGCGAGTCGTTGCGCGCGGGCACGACCAGCGTGGTGTCCACGCCGCAGCGCGCGATCGCCAGAATGGACGACATCGTACCCGAGTCGGGCACGAAGTAGGGCGTGGTGATGATGAGCTCCTCCTGCGCGCTGTGAATGGCGGTGTGGATGAGCTGGCGCATCGCGTCGTTCTGCGAGGCCGGTCCGGTGCCGGCGATCTGCACCCAGGAGTCGCTGCGGTGGCCGGGGCGCTCCGGATTCGTGCGCAGCGGCGTCAGCACCTCGGCCGGATCTTCGCCGGTCTCCATGTGCCAATCTTGCGCGAACAGCCCCTGCAGATCGTGCACTGCGGGACCTTCGATGCGCATCATCACGTCCACCCAGGGCGCGAAGCGCGGTTTGGGCGCAAAGCTGGCCTCCGCCATGTTCTGACTGCCGGTGTAGCCGATGCGCCCGTCCACGACGGCGATCTTGCGGTGATTGCGCAAATCCACCCGCGCCAGCGGCAGACGCCACAGCCGCGCCGGCAGCGCCTCGACGATCTCCACGCCGCAGTCGCGCAGCTCCTTGCAGGCCGCGGAGCGCAGGAACGGGCGCGAGCCGATGCCGTCGAGCAGCACGCGGCAGCGCACGCCGCGCTGCACCGCCCGCACCAGCGCCTCGCCGATGCGCTGGCCGGCCAAATCGTCAATCCAGATGTAGAAGAGCAGGTTGGCGTGCTCCTGGGCCGCGTCGAGATCGCGCTCGAGGCTGGCGATGAAGGAGGAAGCCTCGCCGAACAGCGCGAGGCGGTTGCCGGCGCGGACCGGATTGCCGCCGACGCGCTCGGCCAGCAGCGCAATTTTCTGCGCTTCCAGCGGCACCGGCGGCGGCGCGCGCGAACCGGCCACGGCGCGCCGCAGCTCCGTTTCCGCGATGACGCGGCAGACCTCGCGGTAGCGCGCCCGGCGTTGCGTGCCCAGGCGCGTGCGCCCGAAGAACAGATAGACCGGCGCGCCGATCAGCGGGAAGGCGAAGCCGATCGCCAGCCAGGCGAAGCGGCTCATCGGCGCCAGTCCCGGCTGCATGAGCACCGCCACCGCCAGCAGGATGCGCAGCGCGTACTCGACGGCCAGCGACCAGGTCACGCCGACAGTCTAGTGCAGGAGGGCGCGCAAATCGTCAAGCCGGCTGACGCAGACGTCGGCCAGCGGCCGGTGCGGAGCGGCGCCGTCGGGATCGAGCAGCACGGTGGCCACGCCCGCGGCGCGGCCGGCTTGCAGGTCGTAGACCGCGTCGCCGACCACCACGCCGGCCTGCGGCCCCTCCCGCCAGCGGCCGAGCAGGCGCAACACCGCCTCCGGCGCCGGCTTCGGCTCGCCTTCGTCCCGGGTGGCGATGTCCTCCGCCGCAAACCAGCGCGCGAAGCCGATGCGGCGCAGGGTCTCCTCGGTGTTGCGGCGGGCGTTGCGCGTGATGATGCCCAGGCGCGCGCCCCGGGCGGCCAGCTCGGCGAGCAGTTCGGCCGCGCCGGGCTGAGGTTCGGCCAGCAGCGCGTAGCGCCAGCCGATTTCATTCAACATTTCGCGGCGCTGCGCTTGCAGTTCCGGCGCCAGCGCCGCCAAGCCTTCGAGCGTGCCGACGCCCGGGGGCAGGCCGAGCTCGCGCCGCATGGCGTCGAAGTCGTGCACGGGCAGCGTCAGCGTCCCGTCCATGTCGAACATCCAGCACCGGCGCTCGCCGAGCGCGATCTTGCCTGGGCCGCTCACCGCTGCGCCGGGTTAGTAGTCGTCGCGGCGGAAGTCGTCTTCCTCGGCGCGCGGCCGGCGCGACTTGGGACCGCCCTTCGGGCGCCAATCCCCGCCGCCTCCTCCGCCCCCACCGCCGCCCCCACCGCCGCCACCGCCGCTGTTGCGACCACCGCCGCCACTGCGTGAACCGCCGTAGCCGCCGCCGCCGCCACCACCGCCGTAGCCGCCACCCCCGCCGCCGGGCCGCGGACGTGAGCCGCCGCCACCGCCACCACCGCCGCCGAAACGCGGACGCTCCTCGCGCGGACGAGCTTCGTTCACCACGAGGCTGCGGCCGTCCACGTCGAAGCCGTTGCGTCCGACGATCGCTTG
>CAYVPL010000006.1:0-29211 GCA_964453755.1 uncultured Planctomycetales bacterium | reverse complement strand
TGCACGGCGAGGCGCCCTTTGTCAAACTCGCCCCGGGCAAGGCCTACGAGATCGATCTGCGCAGCTCGGAAGGCTTGGTGATCCGCGTGGTGGACGATCCGGGCCCGGCGCCCGGCGCCCTGCAATGAGGACGCCGGCGCCGGCGCGGACTGCGGAGTCTGCCGCGGCTACTTGACCAACACGCCGCCCACGACGCGCGGCTCGCCCAAGTCGGACGGGATCGTGTCGGTGATCGGATTGGTCCACGCCGAGAGATTCGGCAGCGTCATGCCCGCAGCCTGGTTGAGCAGCGCCAGCAGCGCCGCCGGCATCGCGTCGAGCGACTCGAGCATGTTGAGCTCGCTGTCCACCGCCTTGACCACGTACTCGCCATGGGGCCCGAGAATGACGCCGTCAGCGAGCGAGAACTGGGGCAGCCAGCGGTCCGGCTGCAGGTCGCCGTCCAAGTCAATCTCGTCGTGGGGGATGCCCCACAGCATGCCGGGGCCGCCGTAATCAAGCATCAGCTGGACGCCATTGAAGGCAGGGTCTCCGTTCGCATCGTGGGCCGTTTCGTGCGTGTAGAGAAACTGGATCGGCGCGTCGAAGTGCACGGCCGCGCCCGTGTCGTCCAGAACCATGGCATAGTGATTCCAGTCGTTGGCGCCGGTCTCGTAGACGTAGTACTCCTCGAGATTCCAGATGTCCCACGCGTTGACCAGGCCCAGCGTGTCGGGATCCTCGGTCGTCAGCGGTCCGGTGCGCATCCCCCAGGTGAAGGGTCCGCTGGCCGGAATTTCGCCGCTCAGCAAGCCGACGCGCGGCCCGCCGTGGCGAAGCGTGCGGGTGGAGCGCTCGAAGCTGAACTCGTAGGCAGCGTCGAATGCCACCTCCGGCAGGTAGACGTCGCCTGCTTCCGCCTCGGCCGCGGTCAGGCCCGCCTTGAGGCATTGGGTGACGCCGTAGAGTGTGAGAGCCTCGGCTCCGCCGAAGATCGAGTCGTCGCCGCTGACGAAGGTCTGCGCGAAGACTTTGACCGCGGTCTCGCCGCCGACGTACTGAACGTTGCCGCCGAGCGCGCGCGACCAGAAGCCGTACCACTCGCCCGCGTTGATGAGGAGCTGCTCCGGCGCGCCGAGGTCCTCCCAGCTCATGCTGCCCGAATTCCAGACGGCGGTCTTGAAGAAATCGCCGACGCCGTCGAGCCCGTCATGGACGTAGCCGACCAGATATTGCTCGCCGGTGCTCCAATCCCACCATTCGAGCGACTCGCCGTCCATCTCGGCAAGGGGCAGATCCAGCCGCTGCACGCGAATCAGGCGGCCCGGCGCACGGCGCACCGTGTAAGAAGCCGGTCCGTCCGCGGTGTCGCGCAGGATCGGCGTGCCGTCCACGGGCAGTCCGGCTTCGGGCGACCAGATCCCCCAATAACCGACGTGCCCGTAGAGCGTCGCGCCATTCGAGCGGAAGGTGAAGGGGAAGCCGCTCTCGAGCTGGACGCGCTCGCCGGCGGTGTGCCCGGCGCCATCCTCCGCCCAGTAGAGGTTGTAAGACCAGACGTTCTTCCGGTAGCGGTCGCGGTCGAAGAGTTCGACCTGATTGCCGCGCTGGCGCGCGAAGTAGTCTTCATTGAAGGCGACCAGGTATTGAAAGGCATCGCCGGTATTCCAGTCGGTGGTGCGGATGCGGGCGCGGCCGGTGCTTCGATCCGGCGTCGTCAGCACGTTGATCTGCGTGTCGCCGCCGAATTGCACCGGCGCGTCGGACTGGAAGGTGAAGCCTGCCAGGCCGCTGGCGGTTTCGGCGGTGGCCAGAGTGCCGCGCTGGAAGATTTTTCCGGTGTCGTCGTTCACCATCGCGAAATCGAGGGCGAACTGACCGAAGGGATCATCCGCGCCGGGTTCGGCGGTGATCTTGCTGTGCGCGTAGATCGTGCTTTGGATCACCTGACCAGGGCCGTATTCCTCCTCGCCGGCGATCCACACCTGGACGTGCGCGGGCGAGTTGTTGCTGGCGCGCGTGCTGTCCACCGTCCAAGATTCGTATTCGACCGACTCGGAGCCCGCGGACTGACCGGTGCCGCCGGAGTCGCCGCTGTCGTCCTCCATCTCGACGAGCGCGATGTAGGGCCCCTGGTTCACCAGCTTCGGCGCGCAGGTCTGCCCGATGGACTTCAGGATGCTGTTGATGATTTCGAGCGGTTCGACGGCCTCGTCCCAGACGCGGACGCGCGCCGGATCGGTCGCAAAATCGCTCTGTGGAGGAAAGTTCAGGTTGGTGGCGCCAGGCAGCGCGCTGCCGCTGGCGTCGCCTCCTGCGGTCACCAGGTCCATGCCGTCCGGCAGAGAAAGTCCGGCAACGTCTCCTCCCGCGTCGGATGAGGATCCGAGGCAGGAGGCAAGGCTGCAGGCGAGAATAGTCGTAAGAGGCAGGCTGTATTTCATGGTCATGAGGCGGGCAGGGAATGCCCGGGAATAGATCGGCTGCGGCGGCGCAATACTTGAGCCGCCGCCGCGCCGTCAGCCTGCTCAGTCCTTCGGCTTCTTCTCGCGCGCAGGATAAGTCGCTTCGACCCAAGCCCGCCACGCCTTCTCCGCCTCGAGAATGTTCATGCCCATGTGCTCCGGCAGCAACTCGCGGGCCGGCTGCTTGGCCTTGGTCGCCTTCAAAATCGGCGCCAGGGACTCGGGCTTCACGGCCAGCAGCCAGTCGTAGATCGACCAGCAAAGCGCGTGCTGCTCCGGCGTCATTTCCCCGGTCTGCTTCTTGAGCAGATCCGGGAACATGACTTCCTGGCGGCTTTTCAGCAGCGCGCGGATCGCCGAGCGCCAGACGCCGTCTTCCCACGCGGGCGGCGAGCCGGCTTCGTCAATGCAGAAGTGGCGGGAGCGGCCGTAGATCTTCTCCTCGTACCAGTGGGCCGCGCCGGCGTCGAACCAGCCGGCGCCCTGGTCGCCGATCCAGGTCTCGTCCCACAAATTCGACATCAGCATGTGCGTCAGATTGTGGACGCCGAGCGTCAGCAGCACGACGTAATCGTCCTGGAAGGATTCGTCGCTGGTGCAGACGCTGAACTGCGGCTTGCGGCCGAGAATCTTCACGTCGCCCGCGCCGCTGATCTTCAGGTGCTCCCGCATCACCTGGAGGTGCACCTCGGGCTTCTGCCAGAACCACAGGCTCATCGGCGCCTTGTAATCGCGCGCCCGATCCACCGCGTAGTGCGCGGCAATCATTTCCGCCGCCGCCTCGCCGTCGCGCGCCAGCGCGTGCAGAAAGCGATGGCCGTCCACCTTCTTCTTGCCTTCGCGCAAGGTGCCGATCTCCGCCGCCAGCCGCAGATACGCGGTCTCGACGCGCAGCACGTCCCGCTGCAGCAGGTCCTCCACCGGCAGCCGTCCGCCGGCCCGCCAAGCCGCCAATTCCGCGCGCCGCGCCGCCGCCGGCGCGTTCTCGGGGCCGCCCTCGCACTTCGGGCAGTCGAGCACCAGCGAGCCGCCGCAGCTCTGACAATCGGCCGCGTGTGAGCAGAACACCGCGCGCTCCAACGGCCGCAAATCCTCCTCGTGCGCCGGACAATCCGTGACGCCGCGCTGCTTGCAGGAGCGGCAGCCCTTCAAGTCGGCATCGGCCGCCGCCGGCTCCTGCGCCAGGAGCCCCGTCAGCGCCAGCAGGAAGGCGGCGCTCGTCACGGTCCGGTGCCCGCGTTCGCGCCGCCGCCGCCGGCCTGGTCGGGAGGCACGGGCGCAGCGGTCACCGGATAGAAGCGTTCGCGGCGCACCGTGTCGCCGCAGACGCGGACGACGTCTTCGCCGAGCCCCGACAGCGGCGCCTCGGCTTTGAGCACCGCCAGCACGCGCACCGCGAGCGCCGCGGTTTCGGCAGAGGCTTCCTTGCTGATCGACAGGCGCTCGATGGCTCCGGCGAAGTCGCTCGCGCCCGCGGCCGCCAAACCCAGCAGCGCCGCCTGGCTGTCCAGCGCGTCCGTCGAGGCAAAGGCGGCGTGCAGCGCCTCGGCGGCGTCCTTCTCGGCGGCGAACAGGCCCGCGGCGTAAATCGCGTTGTGCCGGATTCCGGCGTCCTTGTCCTTGACGTGCTGCAAAATCACTTTGCGCGCGCCGGAGTCCTCGTGGCCGCAAGCGCCGATGGCGCGCAAGAAATCCTGCTCGGCGCGCATGTCCTTCTCCGCCACGAAGGCCTTTCTGACGATTTTCAGCGCGTCGGCGGCGCCGAGCTGCTCGAGGGCCGCCGCCACCTCCGTGCGCATGCGCGGATCTTCATCCTCGATCGCTTCGGCGAGCGCCTTCCAGAAGGAGGCGGGCGACACCACGCCGATGCGGTGCACGAGCGCGCGGCGCGCGGCTTGGATCTGCTCCAGCATTCCTTCCGCCTCGCCGCCTCGGCCGCCGCGGCCGTTGCGCAGGCCGAATCCGGCCAGCTCCTTGGCGACGGCCTCGACCGCGTCCGGATGGTCCGTGGCCAGCAAGCTGGTCACCAACTCGACGCGATTGGCGCCGAAGCCGCCCTTCTGCAGCGCGTCGAGGGCCTTCTCCAACTCCTCCTTGGTGAGCGGGCGCACGCTCTCGCCGCCAGCCACGCCGTCGATCACCAGCCGCCGCGGCGGGCGCGCCGACGACGGCATTTTGACGTCCGACTTCGGATCCACGCGCAGGATCGCGGTGACGAAGCACCAGGCCAATTCCTCGCGGCTGACTTCGTAGCTGACCGACAGCAGGATTTTCCCGGCGCCATCCAGCCAGACGTGCTGCGGCGCGATCACCTGACCGTCGAGGCCCGCCTTCAAAAACTGGCCGCGCGCCGCCACGTCGGCCCGCTGGTGATCCGGGCAACTGAGCCCGTCGAAGCGCGAGCAGGTCTTGCCGCCGTGCTCGAAGCGCGAGGCCGCCAGATTGACGGTGCGGGCCGCCAGGGGAGCCAGCAAGTCTTCGTGGTAGGTCTTCGTCGCCAGGACGTCGTTGGCCTTCTCGCCGTCCATGTTGACGGCCAGGAAGACCGGTTTGGCCTCCGCCGCGGCGCGGGCAAAGGCCCCGTCCCAATCGCGCTCCCAGACGATCCCTGCGCCGGTGAAATCGGCGGCAGCCCCGGCCAGAAGGGCCGCAGCCATGAGGAGAATGCGGTGAGGATTGCGCATGATGAGGAGGAACCCGCTGGAACCAGGCTGGTTCCATGCTACATTCACTTTGGAATGGAATCCTGCAGCGAATCCATGACAGACTCAGCCCAAAGCGGCCACAGCGACTGCCTGACCGAGGGGATCCGGGTCCGGGTCGGCGCCCGGCTGGTGCCGTCTCAGTCGGACCCGGCCGTCGGCCGCTGGCTTTATGCCTACCGGGTCAACCTCAGCAACGAGGGTGAGCGGCCGGCCCGGCTCCTGACCCGCCACTGGATCATTCGCGACGCCGACAACGTGCAGCGGGAGGTCAAAGGGCCCGGAGTGGTGGGCAAGCACCCGCTCCTGCGGCCGGGCGAATCCTTCCATTACATCAGCAGCTGCCCGCTCGAAACGGAGTGGGGCACCATGGAAGGCTGGTTTCACTTCGAGCGGCCGGACGGCGAGACCTTCGCGGTGAAGGTCGGGCGCTTCTTCCTGGCCCCGAAAGTGGCGCCGGTGCCGGAATTGGACGACTGGATCGCCGGCAGCGCTCCGCTTCAGCCGTAGCTCTCGAACTTGATGTCGTAGCTGCCGTCGGGCCGCGCTTCCTTCTTGGTGCGGAAGTCCCGGCTCTCGACGAAGGCCTTGACGCTCTGCACCGTGCCGTCGAAGCCGCAGATGTAGAAGGTGGTGTTGGCGGTGGTGAAGCGCTCGCCGACCTTCGCCTCCGCCGGGGACAGCCCGCCCTCCGCGCCGCCGTCCACCAGGCATTCGACGCGGCCCCGCGCGCCCTCCCAGCCGGCGTTCTGCGGATCGTTCGGCCGGCTGATGGAACTGAGATAGTGGAAGTCCCAGCCCTTGCGGCCGCAGGCGACGCTCTCCTTTTCGAGCTGCTGCAGGATCTCGCGGTAGCCCAGTTCGTGCACGTAGGAGGCGCCGTGGCACAGCACGATCTGCCGATCCGTGCCTTGGCGTTTCAAATGCAGCACGAAAGCCATGAACGGCGCGATGCCGGTGCCGCCGCCCATCAACACCATGCGCCGGCGCTCGGGGCGGCCGTCGGGCGTGGCGCGCTCGATGGTGAAGGCGCCCTTCGGCTCCTTGTAACTGAGGCGGTCGCCCACTTTCAGCGGCCAGAGCAGGCTGGTGAATTTTCCCGGCACCGGGCTGCGCGCCCAGCGGATGTAGAGCTCGAGCAAATCCTTGCGCTCGGGCGGCGAGGCGATCGAGTAGGGCCGCCACAGGATCTTGCCCGGCTTGTCCGGGTGGGGCAGGCCCAGGGTCAGGTACTGTCCGGGCTCGTAATCGGGGATTCCGCCGGCCAATTCGAAGCGAAACAGCGCCAGGCTGTCGGTCAGGTCGATCCGCTCGCGGATCGTGGCCCAGGGGGGTGCTGCGTCGTTCACGCAGCCAAGGTAGACGGGCGGCCGAACCGGCGGCTCCTGCCGGCGGGGGCTAAAGTTAAGGCCTTAATTTTTAAGCATTCCATCGCTTCGCCTGGACGCGCCGAACCTCCAGCGGCGCGATCAGTTTTGCCGATGAGCCTCACTAGTCCGGAAACTCGGCCGGCGGCCCCCCTGTGCTAGAATCCACTTTGAATTGCCATGCGAAACAGTCTTCCCATTGCGCTTTCCGTGGTTCTGCTCGGCCTCGCCAGTTGCTCGAAGGGCGGCGGTCCGAAGTCGAACTACGAGATCCAGTCCGAGCGCATGGTGCGGTCCGAGGCGGTGTACTTGGCGCTCAACGCGGAGGGCGCGCTGAAGCCGCTGGGCCGCGACGCGGAGAACCTGCGCTTCCCCGGCGCCTCCAGCCTGTCGCTCTTCGAGGACCAGGTTCTGGTCAAGGGCATCGTCGAGACCTTCCCTGAGCCGAAGCGCGAGCTCCACGAGGGCACCATCACCCTCTACGAGTGGGCCGCGCTGCCCGACGAGGCACTGGTGCCGGCCGCCGAGCTTTCGCTCTACGGCAGCCTGTTCGAGAAGGTCGAGTACTTCAAGAAGGCCGGCTTCAAACTGCACATTCCGGTGCCGACCTGGCGCGATCCCCAGACCATGCGTCTGTGGGAAGCCACGCTCGCTTTCGACGCCAAGGCCAAGATGAAGAACGGCCGCTGGGGCAAAGTGGACGGCAAGGCGCGCGTGCTCTTCGCCCTGCAGCCCGAGTCCTTCGACGAGCCGGATCCGGCCAAGCAGGTGTGGAAGATCCGCGAGTGGAAGATCAACTTCCTCAAGCTCCAGGAGACCAACGACTGGATGTTCGAGGAAGTGCTGGCCGCGGCGATTCCCGACAAAGGCGTGCTCGAGCGCGCCCAATTCAACATTCACTGGGACAACGTCCGGAAGTATCTCGAGGGCACCTTCGAGAAGCCGTACAAGACCTGGATGATCGCCTCGGGCGAGCGCCATCCGACGGTGGCGGTCGTGGATCTCGACCGCGACGGCCACGACGACATTTACCTGCAAGAGCGCGAAGGGAAGAACATGTTCTTCCGCAACAACGGCGACGGCACCTTCGCCGAGATCGCGGCGCAGATCGGCCTCGACTTCGAGGGCAACACCGCGGCCACCACCTTCGGCGACTTTGACAACGACGGCGACTACGACGCCTTCGTCGGCGGCTCGCTGCAGCGCAGCAAACTGCTGGAGAACGTCAACGGCAAGTTTGTGGATCGCTCCGGGCAGAACATTCAGGTCAACGATCTGCCCTACAAGGTGTCCATGCTGAACTCGGTGGATTACGACGGCGACGGCCTGTTGGACATCTACGTCAGCACGTACGCCGGCTTCGGCGTGCAGCGCGCCATCCGCCGCATGGGCGGCGACACTTCGGACGGCAAGGAGGACGCCGTCGAGGACCTGGAGAAGTACATGGAGCCCTGGGAGTGGGAAGGCCTCGAGCCCTTGCTGCAGGCGATGGTTGGCACCGACACGCGCTTCATGGACCGTCCGGGCCCGCCCAACGTGATGCTCAAGAACTTGGGCGGCGGCAAGTTCGAACGCGCCAAGGACTGCAAAGAGTTGCGGATCTACTACAACACCTTCGCCTCGTCCTGGGCGGACTATGACAACGACGGCGACCCGGACCTCTACGTCGCCAACGACTTCGCGCCGAACCAGTTGATGCGCAACGAGGGCAACGGCGTGTTCAAGGCCATGTCGCCGATCCTGAACACCAGCGACGTGGGCTTCGGCATGGGCGTGACGTGGGCCGACTACGACCACGACGGCCTGCAGGACCTGTACATCACCAACATGTTCTCGAAGGCGAATCGCCGGGTGGTGGACTTCTTCCTCAAGGACGGCGCCAACTTCGACGCCGCGCTGATCGGCGACAACCCGCTCGATCCGGTGTACGCGGCGCTCGGCGCCGGCAACACCCTGTTCCGCAACCGCGGCAACGAAGAGCCGTGGGAGAAAGTCTCCGGCATGGAGAAGCCGAAGCTGCTGGTCGAGGCCGGCGGCTGGGCCTGGGGCGCGATGTTCGCCGACGTCAACAACGACGGCTGGGAAGACCTCTACTCGCCGGCCGGCTACTACACCGCGCCGAAGGACAAGGAAATCGCCGTCGATTTGTGAAGTTCTTTCTGGCGCGCTATCGTGAGTAGCGACAAGGAAACGGGCATCGCGGGCAATTCCGGCCAGATGAAGGGCGTGCTGATCGAGAGCCGCGGCCTCGGCAACGGCGCCTCGTTCTCGGGCAACGAGATCAACCACCTCTGGCTGAACGACCAGGGCAAGGACTTCCTCTACGTGACCGGCATTTCCGGCACGGATCACGACGGCGACAGCCGCTCGGTGGCCTTCCTGGACTACGACCGCGACGGCTACCGCGACTTCGTGCTGGCCAACGCCAACCGTCCGACGCTGCAGCTCTACCGCAACAAGCTCGGCGACATGCTGCCGGAGGCCGCCCGCTCCATGCCGGTGTTCGTCCAGTTCGTCGGCGGCAACAAGACCGCCGCGCCCAGCGCCGAGTGGGGGCCGCGCGACGGCTACGGCGCCAAGGTGTGGGTCGAGTTCGCCGGCCAGAAGTATCTGCGCGAATTCCGCTGCGGCGAGGGCCTCGGCGCGCAGAACTCGAACCTGCTGGCGCTCGGCATCGGCCAGGAGAAGTTCGCCGACCGCCTGACCGTGTTGTGGCCGAACGGCAAGCAGCAGGTGATCGAGCAGGTCGCCGCTGGCGCGCTGCTCACCGTCTACGAGAATGCCGCCGATGCGCCCGGAGGCCGCGGCTACACGCTGGGCTCGCGCTCGCGAGTCGAGATGGCGCCGAAGGTGGTCGAAGGCGGACCTTCGAAGACCCTCGTGAACAGCCCGGAGCTGGCCAAACTGATGGACGGCAAGACCAAGGCGCCGGTGCGCATGGTCATGAGCTGGTTCGCCACCTGCGCGGCCTGCAAGAAGTTCTATCCGAGCGTGAACGCGGTGCGCGCCGCCTTCGCCGAGGATGAACTGGCGATCTTCGGCTTCAACAACGCCACCGGCGACTCCGCCGCCGTGATGGCGAAAGCCGTCGAGAAGTCCGGCGTCCGCTTCGTCAACCTGGCCGAGCGCACGAAGGCCGACGTCAGCGCCTGGAAAGACCTCACCAACGAGGTCCTGGGCTCCTTGAAGATGGGCGGCGAGGTCACGAAGGCCTCCGACGTCACGCCGGTGACTCTGTTCCTCGACGAGAAGGGCAACGTCCTGCACGCGATGTGGGAATTCCCGACGGTCTCGCAGGTCACCACGATTTTGCATAAACTGGAGGCGAGCCACCGCTAGCCGCGGGTCACGGCTTCGCATCCATGACGAAGGGAACGTGGACTTACCAGGGCGTTCCCGTGGGGATCGCCGGCATCGGGCACCACGTGCCCGATTGGGTGGTTGAGAACAGCCACTTCGCCGGGTATCTGGACACGTCGGACGAGTGGATCCAGCAGCGCACGGGCATCGTGCAGCGCCGCTGGCTGCGCGACGGCGAGAAGCCGAGCGACATGTTCGTGGCCGCCGCCGCGCTGGCGCTCAAGGCCGCCGGCGTCGCCAAGGAGGCCGTGGATCTGATCGTCGTCGGCTCGGTCAGCGGCGACTATTTGGCGCCGAGCGCAGCCTGCGTGGTGCAGCAGCGCATGGGCTTGCCGCAATGCGGAGCGTTCGACGTGGCCGCCGCCTGCTCAGGATTCCTTTACGCGCTGGCCACCGGCACCAGTTTCGTGGCCACCGGGCGCTACAAGAACGTGCTGGTGATCGGCGGCGAGGCGATGAGCCGCATGATCAACAAGAACGACCGCAACACGGTCGTGCTGTTCGGCGACGGCGCCGGCGCCGTGCTGCTGCAGCCCTGGGAGACCTGCAAGCAGGGCCTAGTCGAGGATTACACCCTGGGCGCGGACGGCCAGGGCATTCCCTTCATCGTGCGCCCGCGCGGCGGCGGCGCCGACCCGATGAGCGAGGAAATCGTGCGCAACGGCGAGCACTTCATCACCATGCAAGGCCGCGCGGTGTACCGCTTCGCCGCGCAGCGCATGATTTGGCTGCTCGACTGGGCCATGCACGGCCAGGATCCCGAGCGCTTGGGCTGGATGATTCCGCACCAGATGAATCGCCGCATCCTCGAGGAAGCGACCAAGCATCTGGGCATTCCGCCGGAAAAAGTGCTGCACAACATTCACAAGTACGGCAACACCTCCAGCGCCTCGGTGCCGATCCTGATGTCCGAGGGCTACCACAAGGGCTTGTTCGAGAAGGACAAGTTCCTGGTGTTGGGGGCGTTCGGCGCGGGCTTGACCTGGGCTGGGGCCCGGATTCTCTGGTAAGCGGCGTAGCCGCGCCTCTCCGCTTCAGGCAATGCGCCCGGCGCGCAGGCCCAGCGGCCAGCGGATGCGGCGGACCGTGCGCGGATCGCCCCAGGCGCGCGCGAGCCGGACGCACAAGCCGTCGAACTCCGCCCGTCCGCCGGACGCGAGCAGGCGCTGCGTCGCTGACCACGTGCCGAGGTAGCCGACGAAGCGCGGCAGATCCCAGTGCTCCTCCAGGGCGAAGGAAGGGGCGGGCACTTCGGCGAAGGGGAAGTCCAGATCGCGATAGAGCGCATCCACTGCCGCGCGCTCGGGCGGCCAGTGCGGGCCCGCCGTGACCGCGGCGTAATGATTCACCATTTCGTCCAGCTCCGGGCCGAGCTCGCAGCGCCCGTAGCAGACCAGCGCCAGGAGCGCCCCGGGCCGGCCGACGCGGCGCGCCTCGGCGTAAAACGCGCCAAGCCGGAACCAGTGCGCAGCCTGAGCTGCCGCCACGAGTTCGGCGCACGCCGCCGGCAGGCCGGAATTTTCGGCCGGCGCGCAGCGAAACTCGACGCCCGCGAGCGGCGCGGCCTGCGCGAGTTGCTGCGGACTGGCGTCCGTGGCGAGCACCCGCTCGAAGACCTCGGCCAGCGTGCCCGAGAACTGCCCCGAGCCGCAGCCCGCGTCCCAAGCACAAGAGCGGCCCGGAGCCTGCGCCCCCAGCCACTCCGCCAACGCCGGAGGGTAAGCGGGCCGAAATGCGCGGTAGGCGGACGCGACGTCCGAGAAGAGGTCAAGAAACCCACTCACCGGATACTGGCCCAGACGGCTGGAGGTGTACGAACGGAAGAGCAGGCCAGAGAAGGACTTAGGACTCGAGGCCTCGCCATGGGCGCGAATTCTCTCCGAAGTCCTTTGTTCTGCGGGTCTTGGGCTCCTTCACCTCCAGCCGTCTGGGCCAGTATCCGCTCACTGGGCCGGCTTCGGCATCCACTCGCCCAGCGCGCGCAGCGCCTCGGCGTCGGTCCAATCGGTGCGCAGCGGGGTCACGGTGATGCTGCCTCCGGCGAGCAGCGCGGTGTCGGTGTCGGCGGGGGGGAGATCGGTGAGCGGGGTCAGGCGGGCGCGGGCGCCGCTGCCGTCGGGGGACATCGCGAAGCCGCTCGTGAGATAGGGCGCCGGGCCGACGCGGCCGGCGCGCGCGCCCGGGACTGCGCCGGCGGCGGCGCGCGGCACGTTGATGGAGTAGACGATCTCGGTCGTGGCGCCGCGCTGCAGCCAAGCGCCGGCGAAATCGGCGGCGTAGCGCGCCGCCGCGGCCTCAGAGCCGCCGCGGTCGAGCGAAATGCACATTCCCGGCACGCCATGCGCGGGGCCTTCCATCGCCGCGCCCACGGTGCCCGAGTAGTAGGCGAAGGCGCCGACGTTCGCGCCGGCGTTGATGCCGCTCACCACCAGGTCGAAGGGCCGTTCGCCGGCCAGCTGCAGCAAGCCATAGGCTCAGGCGTCGGTCGGGGTGCCGTCCACGGACCACGCGGCCTCGGCGCCGGGAATCGACACTTGCGCGATCTTCAGCTCGCGGCCGAACATCTCGGTCGAGCGGCTGCTGCCCGAGCGGTTGGCCGCCGGCGCGCTGACGATCACCTCGCCCAGCGGATCGAGCGCCGCGACCAGCGCTTTGAGCCCCGCAGCGTCGATGCCGTCGTCGTTGGTGACGAGAATGCGCCACACTTTCGGCGCGGCGGCGGCCGGTTCCTGGGGCGCAGGCGCCGCGAGGAGGGCGAAGAGGAAGAGAGCGGCGAGTTTCATGGGCGGTCGTGGACGACGAGGGTTTGATCGAGCGGCCGGCGCGTCAGCGCGTGCCGCGGAACTTGACAATCATCCGCCGGCCAGCCCAGCGGAATCAGCATGTACGGCCGCTCGTGGGCGGGCCGGCCGAGAATTTCGCCCAGAAATTTCATCGGACTGGGCGTGTGCGTCAGCGTGGCGAGCCCGGCGTGATGGGCGGCGGCCAGAAAAAATCCGGTCGCGATGCCCGCCGACTCGTCCGAGTAGTAGACGAGGCGGCCGTCGTCGGTGTGCGTCAGGCGGAACACCACCACCAGCCACGGCGCGATCTCCAGATACTCCTTGTGCTCGTCGGTCCCGAGCGGAGCCAGCGCTTCCAGCCAGGCGGCCGGCGCGCGCCGCGCGTAGAACTCGCGCTCTTCCTCTTCGGCGCCGAGGCGGATGCGCCGCTTCAACTCCGGATCGCCCACGGCGACGAAGCGCCAGGGCTGCAGATTGGCGCCGCTCGGCGCTGTGGCGGCGCAGCGCACCAATTCTTCGACCACCGCGCGCGGCACCGGCCGGCTCGAGAAGGCGCGCACGCTGCGCCGGCGCCGCATGATCTCGTGGAAGCGCCGCGCCGCCTCGAGCGGCGGCGCGCCGGGATCGTAACGGTCCGCGTAGGGAACGAACTCCGGCTGCGTCATCCTCCGCAAGGCTAGCATCCCGCCGTGGATCCGGCGCGCGCGCGGCAATGGGGCACGGCCCTGCTCATCCTGCATCTGCTGTGGCGAGCCGCGCGCTACTTCGCCGGCTTTCCGATCTGGGGCGACGAGGCCTTCGTGGCCGTGAGTCTCGACGAGCGCAGCTACGCCGGCCTCTTCGCGCCGCTCGAGTACGGACAGATCGCGCCGCTCGGCTGGATGTGGCTGGAGAAGGGCATGCTCGATCTCTTCGGCCCGCACGAATGGGCTCTGCGCCTGCCCGCCTTCGCCGCCGGCATCGTCAGCGCGCTGCTCATGTTCCGCCTCTGCTTTCGCCTCGCGCCCGGCGCCGGCGGACTGCTCGGCTTCGCGATCTTCGCGGCCTCCTACTATCCGGTCCGCCACGGCGCCGAACTGAAGCCCTACGCCTTCGACCTGTTGTGGGCGCTGCTGCTGATCTTCGCCGCACTGGCGTTCCTGGACGGCAAGCCGCGCGCGCGCGCCTGGCTGGGACTCGCGCTGGCGGCCTGGCTCGGCGTTTGGTTCAGCTATCCCAGCGCCTTCGTCAGCGCGGCAGTCTTCGCGCTGCTCGGCTGGCGCGCACTCCGGGCGCGCCGCGGGCGCGAACTCGCGCTGTTGTGCTGGATCGGCGCCGTGTGGGCGGCGTCTGCCGCATGGATGCTCACGGCCTACGCCACCCCGCACGCCGCGGCGGCCTCGTGGCTGACGGAAATGGCCATGTGGACGCCGGCCTTTCCCCCGGCTGCGCAACCCTGGGAGTGGCCGTGGTGGCTGGTCCAGACGCACGCGGGCTACATGAGCGCGTATCCCACCGGCGGCCGCGACTTCGGCAGCGCCGCCACCTTGCTGCTGATCGCGGTCGGACTCTGGGCCTGGCGCCCGGCGCAGCGCGGCGCTTTGCTGTGGCTGCTGCTCGGCGCTCTGACGTTCAACTTCGTCGCCGCGCTGCTGCAAAAATATCCCTACGGCGGCAGCGTGCGCACTTCCATCTTCTGCGCGCCGGGCTTCTGCCTGCTGGCCGGCTGCGGCCTGGCCGCGCTGCTGGCGCGCTGGCGCTCCGAGCGGCGCGGCGTGCCGATCGCCTGCCTGATGCTGGCCGCCATGCCCGTGGGCGGCATCGTCGAAGATCTGGCGCATCCTTACAAATTGGACTCCGACCGCGCCTGCGAGGCGTTCGCGGCGCAGTTGGCGGCCGAACTGCAGCCCGGCGACCAAGTGGTCGGCTTCACCAACGCCGGGCCGGACGGCGCGCCGGATTGGTTCAACCTCGGCGGCTCGGGCGCGCGCCTGCGCTGGATGCTCTCGCATCAGCTGCCGGTGCGCGTGCAATGGAACGCGCCGCCGCCGCCCGCCGGGCGCGCCTGGCTCATCGCCTACGCCGACGACAACGACACGCGCATGCCCTTCCCCGCCGCCGCGTGGGAACGCGCGTTGGACGAATGGCGGCGCGCGCGCGGCGCGCCCTTGCTGCAGCGCGATTGGCCCTTTCGCCACGCCGAGCGCGTCGAACTGCTGCTCTTCGCGGCTCCGCCGGAATCCCGATAATCTGGTGCGCCGATGCGCGCTCGCACTGCCGCCGCCCTCACAGCTCTGTTCCTGGCCGTCGTCGCCTGCGACCTGCCGGTCCGCCTGCCGGACTCCGCCTGGAAGACGGGCGCGCCGCAGGAGCCGCTGATCCAGGATCTGGCGCCGCCGCGGCCCGGAAGCGGGCGGGCCGCCGCCGCCGCGCCGCGCGCGCTGCGCAGCGTGGATTCCTTCGCGGCGGCCGCGGAGGAGCACGGCGTCGAGTTGCTGCTGCCCTGGTTCGAGAGGGACGCCGCCGCCGTGCAGGCTGCGGCCGACGCCGCGCTCGCCGACGGGCAGCAGGCGCTCGACGCGATCGCCCGCCAGAACCCGGCCCAGGCCGATTTTCGCAGCGTCTTCGTCGCCCTCGACGATGCCACCTATCCGGTGATTTCGGCGCTCAACCGCTTCTATCTGATGAAGGAGACGCAGCCGGATGCCGCGCTGCGCTCGGCCTGCAACGAGGCGGTACAGCGCATCGAGCAGTGGCTGGTCGGCGCCGGCTACCGCGAGGATCTCTACGCCCTGTGCGCCGCCTACGCGGCCTCCTACGAGCGCGGCGAGCAGCCGCTCCTGCAAGGCGAGGATCTGCGGCTGATGACGGAGACCATGCGCGACTTCCGGCGCGCCGGCTTTGCCCTCGACGCGAAAACGCGCGCCGAAGTCGAATCGCTGCAGAAGCAACTCAGCGAGCTGGCGAATCTCTTCGATCTCAACGTCACCAACGCGCAGCAAGACCTGTTCTTCACCCGCGAGGAGCTGGACGGCGCGCCCGACTCCTTTCTCAGCGCTTCGCGCGCGGACCACGGCCGGCATCGCGTGCGCGTGCACGTCACTCCGGACGCGCTCACGGTGTTCGAGAACGTCCACGACGAGAGCGTGCGGCGCGCGGTCAGCGCGGCGCGGCACGACTTGGCCTGGGCGGAGAACGGCCCGCTGCTGACGCAGATCCTGCAGGTGCGCCACGCGATCGCCTCGCAGCTCGGCTATGCCGACTGGGCCGACTATCAGACCGAAGTCAAGATGTCCGGCACCGGCGCCCGCGCCCAGGACTTCGTCGAGGACTTCGTGGCCGGATTGGAGCCTAAATTCCGCGCCGAACTGGCGGTGCTCACGGAAATCAAGCGCGCCGAAACCGGCCTTGAACGCCCGCGCATCGAGGTTTGGGACTATCTCTACTACCAGAATCTCTTGCTCGCCCGCCAGTACGGCGTGAACACCGCCGAGCTGCGCAACTTCTTCCCGCTCGAGCGCGTGATGGAGGGCATGTTCCTGGTCTACGAGCATCTCTTCGGCCTGCGCTTCCATCCAGTCAGCCCGACGCGGCCCTGGGTCGGCGATCTGAAGCTCTACGTGGTGGAGGATGCGCGGACGCTCGAGCCGCTCGGCGCCTTTTTCCTCGACCTGTTCCCGCGCGACGGCAAGTACAACCACTTCGCCCAGTTCGATCTCGTTGGCGGCAAGCGTCTGCCGGACGGCCGCTACCGCCGCCCGGTCGCCGCGCTGGTCTGCAACTTCACGCCGGGCGCCCCGGGCGAGCCCGCCTTGATGACGCACGACGAAGTGCAGACCTTCTTTCACGAATTCGGCCACTGCCTGCACGCGGTGCTGACGCGCGCCGAGCACGCGCGCTTCGCGGGCGGCGCGGTGCCGCGCGACTTCGTCGAAGCGCCCAGCCAGATGTTCGAGAATTGGGCCTGGGATCCCGAGGTGCTCTCCATCTTCGCCGGGCACTGGAAAGATCCGGAGCGCGGCGTGCCGATCGCAACCCTCCGCGCGATGAAGGAGGCCGACCGCGCGACCAAGGCGGTCTGGTATCGCCGCCAGCTCGGCTACGCGCTCGCCGATCTGCGTTTGCATCGCGGATTGGTCGACGATCCGGCCGCCGTGGCCAATCGCGCCATGGCCGACGCTTTCCTGCCGGTGCCTGCGGGCACGCACTTCGCCGCCTACTTCGGCCATCTCACGGGCTACGACGCGGGCTACTACGGCTACGCCTGGGCCGATTCGATCGCCGCCGACCTCGCCACGGTCTTCGAGCAGGCCAACGAAGGCTTTCTCGACGCCGAGGTCGGCATGCGCTTGCGCCGCGAGATCTACGAGCCCGGCGGCTCGCGTCCGGTCGAAGACTCGGTGCGCGCTTTCCTCGGCCGCCCCAGCGATCCGCGCGCCTTCTTGCGCTCGGTCGGCATCGGCGACTGAGGCGCGACGGGCGCCGGCGGCTCGGCCGGCAGGCCTTCCAGTTCGCACGCGACCCAGCCGGCCGGCGGCGGCTTCTCCTTCAGCTCCAACAGGAAGCGCGACGGATGCCGCGTCTTGTAGATGCCGCGCATCGCGCGCCGCTGGCAGAACGTCATGGTGAGATGAGATTTGGCGCGCGTCACGGCCACGTACATCAGCCGGCGCTCCTCCTCGACGCCGTCTTCCAGCGCCGAACGACGATGGGGGAGGATGCCCTCCTCGCAGCCGACCAGCCAAACGCGCTCGAATTCGAGGCCTTTGGCGGAGTGGATGGTCGTGAGAGACACGGCGTCCGCCGCCTCCTTGTCGCCGGGATCGCCCTCTTCGCTGCGCAGCGCCAGCTCGTCGAGAAAGAGGTCGAGGCTGGCGGCGCGCCCGTGGTGGCGCTCGTGGGCCGCGGCGAAGTCGAGGATCTCCAGCGCGCCGTTCCATCGCGTTTCGCGGGCTGCGTTCTCCGGATAGCAGCGCTCGATTTCGGCGCGGTACTGCAAGGCCTCGATCAGGCTCGCCACCACTTGCGGCAGCGGCGCGGCGGCCTTCACCTCGGCCCGCGCCGCCGCCAGCGCCGCCTGCAGGCCGGTCCAACCGCGCGCAGCGGCGTCGGGCAACTCGCCGGCCGCGCACAGTTCGGCGAAGAGGCTGGCGGCGTCGCGGCCTTGCGCCGCGGCGCGCGCCACCACCTTTTCGATGCTGACGTCGCCGATGCCCCGCGGCGGCACGTTGACCACACGCAGCAGCGCCGACTCGTCGTGGGGCCGCGCCACGAGGCGCAGAAAGGCCGCCAGGTCGCGGATTTCCTTGCGGTCGAAAAAGGACTGCGCGCCGGAAACGCGCACCGCGATGCCCTGCGCGCGCAGTTCGGTCTCGAAGGGCCGCGGCTGCGTCTGCGTGCGGAACAGGATCGCGCAGTCGCGCGGGCGCGCCGCGCCGCTGCGCAGCAGCTCGGCCAGGTCGGCGACCACGAACTGCGCCTCGTGCTCCTCGTCGTCGCAGGCGAAGGCCGTGACCGCGGCGCCGGCCCCGCGCGAGGAGCGCAGCGTCTTGACGTGGCGCTTCAAGTTGTTGCGAATCACCTTGTTGGCGGCGTCGAGGATCTCTTCGCTGCTGCGGTAGTTCGTCTCCAGGCGCACCACCGCTGCGCCCGGGAAGTCGCGCTCGAAGTCGAGAATGCGCTTGTGGTCGGCGCCGCGCCAGGCGTAGATGGACTGGTCGTCGTCGCCCACCACCATCAAATTGCGCCGCTGGCCGGCGATGGCGCGCACGATTTCGTATTGCGGCCGGTTGGTGTCCTGGTACTCGTCCACGAGCAGGTAGCGGAAGCGCTCCTCGAGCCCGGCGCGCACCGGCTCCTGCTCGCGCAGCAGCTTGAGGCTGCGCAGCAGCAGGTCGTCGAAGTCCAGCATGCGGCGGCGGGCCAGTTCGGCCTCGTAGGCGCCGTAGACCTTGGCCGCCAGCAGATCCTGGTCGTCGCCGCCGGCGCGCAACGCGGCGGCCGGATCGCACATCCGGCTCTTCCACAACGAGATGCGGGCCTGGGCCGCGCGCGGATGCAGGCTGGTTTCGGGCACGCTCACCGAGCGCAATGCGGCGCGGATCACGGACTGCTGGTCGGCCGCGTCGCAAATGGGAAAGGATTTCTGCAGGCCGAGCAGCCGGTGGTGCTCGCGCAGCAGCCGCACGCAG
The DNA here is from genome assembly GCA_964453755.1 of uncultured Planctomycetales bacterium. GTDB lineage: Bacteria > Planctomycetota > UBA1135 > UBA1135 > UBA1135 > JAQBVK01. The sequence continues at coordinate 10,385 of CAYVPL010000006.1, read as the reverse complement.
AAGGCGTGGAAGGTGCCCAGCGTCACGCCCTCGGCGGCCGGGCCGGCCGCCTTCAGCAGGCGCTCGCGCATCTCGCGCGCCGCCTTGTTGGTGAAGGTGACGGCGAGGATCGCGGACGCCGGCACGCCGCGCGCCAGCAGGGCGGCGATGCGCGTGGTGACGACCTTGGTCTTGCCCGTGCCCGCGCCGGCCAGGACCAGCAGGGGTCCGTCCAGAGTCTCCGCCGCGCGCCGCTGCTCGGGGTTCAGTCCGGCCAGCAGCGCCGCGGCGCTCGCGGGCGCGCGCCGGGAAGCCAAGGCCGCACAGCGTACGGTCCGGCTCGTGCGTATGCTGCGCCGGAAGCCGGATGGAAATCCTCCTCGTTGCGCTGGCCTTCGCCGTCGTCATCCTGCTGATCTGGGCCGGATGGAAGTGGGAGCAAAAGCGCCGCGCCGAGTTCGCCGCCTGGGCGGCGCAGCGCGGTTTCCGCTACGCGCACCAGAAGGATCCGGAACTGCGGCGGCAGTACGGCTTTCTCGACCGCCTGCAGGTCGGCCACAGCCGCGCCGGCTATCACGTGCTGCACGGCGACTGGCAGGGCTATCCGGCGGCCGCCTTCCAATTCCGCTACACCGTCGGCGGCGGCAAGAATCAGCACACCGTGCACGTCGGCGTCGCGCTGCTGCACCTCGAGCGCAGCTTCCCGGAGCTGCTGATCGGCCCGGAGAACGTCCTGCACCGCATCGGCGAGATCTTCGGCTTCGGCGACATTGACTTCGAGTCGGCCGCCTTTTCCAACGCCTTCCAGGTGCGCTGCGCCGACAAGAAGTTCGCCTACGACTTCTGCAACTCCGGGATGATCGAGTACCTGCTGGCGCATCCGGACACGTGCCTGGAGCAAGAAGCGGGCGTTCTGGCGGTCCTGCGCGAGGGCCATCTGCGCGCCGAGCACCTGGACGGCATGTTCCAGCGGCTGGCGGCGGTGCGCGCCAAGATGCCCGACTACCTCTTCCGCGGCTGATTTCACCCACGCCGGGCGTCTTCGCCCGTAGAATCCGCACCATGATCCTCTGGGTCGTCCTCGGAATCCTCCTGGTGATCGTCTTCTGGGCGATCGCCGCCTACAACGGCTTGGTCTCCATCCGCAACCAGTGCGACGAAGCCTGGTCCAACGTGGACACCGAGTTGAAACGCCGCTACGACCTGATTCCGAATCTGGTCAACACGGTGAAGGGCTACGCCAAGCACGAGAAGGACTTGCTCGAGCAAGTCACCTCGCTGCGCGAGAAGGCCGCCAACAACCACGGCTCGCCAGCCAGCCAGGCCAAGGACGAGGGCGCGCTGGAACGCGCCGTCTCCCAGCTGATGGTGCGCCTCGAGGCCTATCCGGACCTCAAGGCCAACGTCAACTTCCTGGAGCTGCAAAAGGAGCTCGGCAACACCGAGAACCGCATCCAGGCTTCGCTGCGCTTCTACAACGGCAACGTGCGCGAGAACAACAACAAGATCGAGCAGTTCCCGGGCAGCATCGTCGCCAACATGTTCAAGTTCCTGAAGAAGGAGTTCTTCGAACTGGACGTGCCCGAGGCGCGGCAGGCGCCGAAGGTGCAGTTCTAAGGGCGGAGTCGCCGGTACAGTGGGCGGCGCCATGAAGGCGCCGCCCGCTTTCGTTTCCGCCCTGCTCCTGCTGCTGCCGGCCTGCGCGGCTCCTGCCGCGGCGGAGCCGGTGTCCCGCATGGTGACTCTGCAGCACGCGCCGGCCGAGGAAGTGGCGCTCCTGCTCGAGCCGAGCCTGCCGCCTGGCGCGGTGTTGGACGTGCTGGCGGTTCCGGGCGTGAACGGGATCCTGCTGCGCGGCAGCCCGCAGGACTGCGACGCGCTCGAAGCCGAGATCCGGCGCCTCGACCGATCGGCCGGAGACTGATAGGCTCCGCCCCGTGAACCACCGGCATCCTGTCGCCAGCCGTCAGTACGGCTGAGGCGCAGCCCGGCAGCACTGGAGCGGCCTTCCTGCCGCTTGCTGCCTGGGAACCGGTCGGTTCCCCCCGCGCTGAACCGGACCTCGAGGTCCGACGACGGGGCGGCTTGCCAGTGCTGGCGGGATGGATGGTTGGCGGTTCCACCACGGAATCCCATGTCTCGTTTCTCCATTTCCGCCGCGACGGTCGTCGCGGCATTCCTGCTCCTTCCGGCTGCCGCTGCGGCGCAGCAGGATCACACCCCGGAAGATTTCAAGATCGTCGAGTGGAAGGATCTGGTCGGCAGCGGCTCCAAGATCCAGTTCTACGGGTTCATTCGGACTGACGGCATCTACAGCGACTCGCGGATGAACGATCCGGCGATCACGGGCTGGGTGCTGTCGGAAGATCCGCTCGCTCCGGCCGGCGTCGGCGCCGAGGAGAACGACGATGAATTCACCATGCACGCGCGTCTGACGCGCTTCGGCATGAACTTCACGCCGAAGCCGACGACGTCGCTCAACGAAGCGGACGTGTCCGGCAACATCGAGTTCGACTTCTACAACATCGGCCTGAACGACAACGACTCGCGCAGCGCGATCCGCATGCGCAAGGCCTACGTCAACCTCAAGTGGGACGAGTTCTCGCTGCGCGCAGGCCAGGACTGGGACTGGATCTCGCCGCTGATGCCTTCGATCAACGGCGACCTGGTGATGTGGGGCGCCGGCAACCTCGGCGATCGCCGGCCGCAGCTGACCGGCCGCTGGAACAAGGACCTGATGGACGGCAATTTCGAGACCGCGCTGGGCATCGCCCTGGCCGGCGCCGTGAGCAGCGCCAACGTCACCGGCGGCCTGCGCAGCGGCGAAAACTCCGGCCTGCCGATGGTGGCCGCGCGCGTCGGCTGGTCCGGCAAGACCGAGAAGGGCGGCCGCATGCAGGCGGGCGTCTGGGGTCACTGGTCCGAGGACGAATACGACGCGACGGGCGCCGGAGTCGAGGACTACGCATCCAACTCGGTGGGCGTGGACGTCGTCGTGCCGATCGTCTCTGACAAAGTCTGGGTCCAGACCGAGATCTGGACCGGCAAGAACCTGGACGACGTGCGCGGCGGCATCTTCCAGGGCGTCAGTTCCACGGGCGTCGAAATCGCCTCGACCGGCGGATTCGTCGAGCTCGGCTGGAAGGCCACGCCGGTGATGACCATCTTCGGCGGCTTCTCGACCGACGATCCGAACGACGACGACCTGGACGCCAACGCGCCGAGCGACAACCAGATCGCCTACGTGGCCGCCAACTGGAAATACGACCAGGTGCGCATCGGCCTCGAGCTCAGCAACTGGGTCACCTCCTACTCCACGCTGGAGGAAGGCGACGCCAACCACATCTCGCTGTGGATTGCCTACTACTTCTAGGAGCAGTGCCATGCAATCCAACCTTCGCCATCTTCTGACCTGGGCGGGCGCGCTGGCGCTCGCCAGTTCCTGCTCCACGCCCGGAGCGACCCTCGACTTCGAGGCGCGCAACGACTTCGCGGTGACCGTGCCCGACAGCGCCAAGGAAGTCCGCGCCTGGTTCGCCCTGCCCGACGACCGCGATCCGATGCAGGAGGTGCGCAATCTGCGCATCGAAACCGTGGCGCCGGCCGGCATGACGGCCACCACCCGCGAGACGCGCGACGCCGCCGGCAACCGCTTCCTCTACGTCGAGGGGCGCGGCGGCAAGGGCGGCGTGCTCGAAGTGCGCACTTCCTTCGGCCTGGAGCGCCGCGAGGAGTTGCACGCGGTGGATCCGGAGCGCACGCGGCCGATGAATTCCGCCGAGCTGGGCTCGATGGGGCCCTATCTGGGGACCAACACCCACGTGCAGATCACGCCGGAAATCTACGCGGCGGCGCGGGCCGCCGTGGGCGACGAGAAGAATCCGGTGCGGCAAGCGCGCCTGCTTTACGACGCGGTGCTGGACCGGGTCACCTACTGGGTGAAGCATCCGGACAAGATGAAGGCTTCGCCGGTGGGCAGCGCCACCTACACGATGGAGAACAGCTGCGGCAACTGCACCGACTTCCACAGCCTCTACGCGGCCATGGCGCGCTCGGTAGGCCTGCCGATCCAGATGGTCTACGGATCGTTCTTCAAGGGGCCGCTGAGCGGCAAGGACGAGGATCAGTCCTATCACTGCTGGATCGAATTTTGGGCGCCGAATCTCGGATGGATTCCGCTGGACGTGGCGATCGCCGACGTCTTCGTGGACGACTTCCAGATCAACGAGGCGAATTCCCGCAAGGTCGAGCTCACGGTGGCCGACGGCTACCACGGCCCCGATCCCGCGATGGTCGAGTACTACTTCGGCAACCTCGACGCGCGCCGGGTGACGTGGAACCGCGGCCGCGACCTGGTGATGAGCCCGCCGGCGGCCGCGGGGCCGATCAACGCGATGCCCAAGGGGCACGTCGAGGTGGACGGCCAGCCGCACGCCAACTGGACCCGCAAACTGACATTCACGGAGCCGGCGAAGCAGTGACCGTGGAAAAGATTCGCGCCGAGAACGTCATCGCGGAGGCGGAAGCCCGTTGGGGCTCCGCCTGCGCGGGATGCGGCGCGGATCTGCACGGCCTGGACGTCGTGCTTTCGCTGTTCCTCGGCGACAAAGGGGCTCTGCGCTGCGTGGACTGCGCGGCGCGGGGCCTCGGCCGCACCCCGGAGGAATTCGTGCGCGGCGCCGTGCCGCACCTGAGCCGGCTGGAATGCTGGAGCGGGGGCTGGAGGCACGCGGAGGCGCGGTTGCGGAAGGAGGGGAACTGGCCGGCGCGGGGGATTCCTGAAGACGTGAGAATGATGAGGACGGGCGAACAGAAGAAGGAGGAAGAGGAAGAATTCACAGCCTCTGAAGCGGCTGACGCCGCGGACGCAGCGTCCCCCGCGTGGGACGCGGGGGACGCTGCTTGTGGCGACCTCGTCCTGGAGTTACGCCTCAAACTCCGCGCCATGCAGCCCGGACAAATCCTGCGCGTCCGCGCCACCGACCCGGGCGCTCCCGGCGATCTGCCGGCCTGGTGCCGGCTCACCGGACACACCCTGCTTCGTTTCCGACATCCCGAATACTGGATCCAAGTCAAATCATGAATCAATCGCGCTTCACCGTCAGTCTCACCCGCGGCCTCGACGACACTGACCGCGCCACCGTGGCCTTCGTCGTCGCCAACGCCGCCGCCGCCTCCGACAAGGAGGCCCTCGTCTTCCTGAGCATCGAGGGCGTGCGCCTGGCGGTGCAAGGAACCGCCGATCCGGTCCACGAGGCCGGCTTCGCCCCGTTGCGCGACCTGATGGCCAACTTCGTCAAAGCCGGCGGCAAGATCTGGGTCTGCTCGCCCTGCTTCAAGAAGCGCAGCCTCGACGAAAGCCAACTGGTGGCGGGAGCCTCCATCGTCGGCGGCGCCAGCCTGGTCGAGTTCCTGTCCGGCGGCTCGCCCAGCATCTCTTACTAAGGTGGACGAGCCTGCGCTGCCGCCGCTCGCCGCCGTGTGCGACGGAGGCGACCTGGACTGCGGCAGCGGCCTGCTGCTGATCATCCGCGAGGCCATGGCGCCGCTCGCCCCGGGCGCCGTGCTCGAGGTGCGCTCGCGCGAGGCCAGCGTGCGCGCGGACCTTCCGGCTTGGTGCCGGCTGGTCGGCCACGTCCTGGAGCAGGAGCGCCCCGGCGCGGGCGGTTCGCACAGTTTCTTCCTGCGCAAGAGCGCGGCCGTCGCCGGCAATGCCTTGGAGCAGGATCTGCAGAGCGCTCGCGACTTCAGCTGGAGCGTGCGCGTGCGCGCGCGCGAGCCGATGCGCGCCGAGGCCTACGCGCGCAATCATTCCTTCACCGTCGGTCAGCCCGCGAGCTTCGACACGCGCGACGCCGCGCCGAGCGCCGTCGAGTACCTGCTGGCGGCGCTCGCGGCGGATCTGGCGGTCGGCTTCCGCTGGCGGGCCTCGCGCCGCGGCGTCGAGATTCGCGAGCTCGAGGTCAACCTGAAGGCGGCTTCGCGCAACGTCCTGGTCTACCTGGGCGTGGAGGATGACGGCGACGCCGGACTCGCGGCCGTGAGCGGGCGCATGTTCGTGGACACGGACGCTGAGGATGCTTTGCTGAACGAGATTTGGCAGGACACTCTCGCCCGCTCGCCCCTCGCCGCCACCTTGCTGCGCGGCACTCCGCTTCCCATCGAACTTCGACGCGCATGAGCACCGACCCCTTCGACCGCCTGCCGCCCTTCGCCGTCACCACCGTCGGCAGCTGGCCGCGCCCCGCGGAATTGCTGCGCGCGCGCAAGCGCAAGGATCCGGAGCTGCCTCGACTCGAGGACGCAGCGGTGTTGGCGGCCCTGCGCGATCAGGAGGAATCCGGCGCCGACATCGTCACCGACGGCGAGCAGCGGCGCGACAACTTCTATTCCTTTCTCTGCGACCGCGTGGAAGGCCTGACTCTGATGTCCATGGCCGACATGCTCGAGCACGTCGAAGACAAGAGCGGCTTCGAGGCCCTGCTGCAGACCCTCGACGTGCCCGCCTATGCGATCAAGAACGCCATCGTCACCGGCCGCCTGCGCGCGCGGCAGCCGCTGGCCCTCGACGATGCGCGCTTCCTGCGCCGGCACACGGCAAAGCCGCTCAAGGTGACCCTGCCGGGCCCCTACCTGCTGGTGCGATCCTCCTGGGTGGATTCTTTGGCGCGTCGCGCCTACGCCAGCCGCGAGGAACTGGCCGACGACGTCGTCGCGCTGCTCCGCGCCGAACTCCTGGCCCTGCAGCAGGAGGGCGTCGCCGTCGTGCAGTTCGACGAGCCGGTGCTGACCGAATTGGTTTTCGCCGGCAAGTCGGCGACGCGCACGTTCATGTGCGCCGCGCTGGCCGCCTCGGCGCGGCCCGATCAGGAATTGGAATTTGCCGTGCAGCTGATCAACCGCGTGGTGAGCGGCGTGGACCGCACGGTCACGGCTCTGCACGTCTGCCGCGGCAACTGGAGCCGCGACGAAGCGGTGCTGCTGAGCGGATCCTACGACGGATTGATTCCCTATCTGGCCCGCATGGAGGTGCGGCAGTTCGTGCTCGAGTACGCGACGCCGCGCGCCGGCGACCCGGCGCTGCTGGCGGGCTTGCCGCCGGGACGCTGCGTCGGATTCGGCGCGGTGAATCCGCGGACCGAGGAAGTGGAGGAGCCGCGGGCCATCGCCGCGCGGGTGCGCGCGTTGGCGCGCGATCTAGGACATGAGCGGATCCATCTCAATCCGGATTGCGGCTTCGGCACTTTTGCGGAGCGGCCGATGAACAGCGTGGCTGTGGCCAAAGCCAAGGTGCGGGCTTTGGCAGAGGCTGCGCGCCTCCTGCGCGAGGCCTAGAAAAAATCTGGAACTTTTTTCCGGTGCGAACAAGCGTTTGAACTCGGCGGCGTGCGCGGCCCTAAGTCGGCCTCGGAGCGCATCGAACAAGGAAGTCGCTCTTCCGCTGGATCCGCTGTGACAGGCCTTGTCGCGCCCTGGCGACGTGAGAAGGGCCTTGACCCCGATCTAGAATCCGCGCCTCTGCCAGCGGGCAGGGGATTTCGCTCATGCGCTGCAAGGCGCGTGGGTTGAACACCGAAAGGTGCCATCTGAGGGGATGGAGTTGCGGTCCTGGCGTCAAGCTGGGGCCGCATTTTTTTTGGCGTCGTGCTGCGTGGCGCGCCAGTTGACAATTTCTCCGCCCAGCAGGAACACGAGGCCGAACAGCCACAGCACCATCATCAAGAGGAAGAAGCTGGTGAGGCTGCCGTAGATCTGGTCGAAGCGCGCGGTGAAGTGCAGCCAGAGGCGGAAGCTGCCGAGCAGAGCCAGCCAGCCGAGGCAGGTCGGCGCGGCGCCCGCGAGCGCGGCCCGCCAGGTCACGCGCCGGTCGGGCAGCAGGCGATAGGCGAGAGTCAGGAAGCTCGTGAGCAGAAGGATGGTGATGGGCCAGCGCGACCAGGCCCAGACCTGCGGAAAGAGTTCGCTCAGTCCCAGGATGCGCGCCAGTTGCACGCCCAACGCTTTGCCGCCGAAGATCAGGACGTAGCCGGCGCCGACGAAGATCATGGCCGCGGCGGTGAAGCCGACGTCGGTCAGGCGCGTGAGGATGGGGTTGCGCGGCCGGGCGTCCTTGAGCACGCCGTTCAGGCCGCGGCGGGCGCCCGAGATGGCCTTCGATCCGGCCCACAGCGCGACCAGCAGCCACAGGAACACGCCGCGGGAGGGGCGGCGGCCGGCGAACTCACCCAGGAAGCGCCGCAGCAGGCCCTGGACGTCGGCGGGGAAGCCCTGGACCAGGCGCTCCATGAGGCGCGACACTTCCTGCTCCAGCGGCAGCAGGTCGAGCACGCCGATCAGCAGGATCAGCAGCGGGAAGAAGGCCAGGGTGAAGTAGTAGCTCATCTGCGCCGCCAGGCCGGCGAGGTCGTCCTTGCGGAGTTCCTGGAAGGCGCGGCGGGCGATTTGGAGTGCGCCACGCACCGGGGCCAGTTGGGTTGCTGCTGCGGCTTCGTTCACGCAGGGAATGTAGCGGGATTAGGCTTGCAGCCCCGTGCTGACCGCCGCCGACTTCGAACTCTTCCAGTCTCGCTTCCAGGCCGATCCCGAGTGGAACGGCCGCCGTCTGGACCTGCGCCGGCGGCTGCAGGAGCTGGGGGACCGGGTCAAGGAGGCCTGCGCGAAGCGTCTCGATCTTGATTTGGAGCGTCGCGAGAGCCTGCACCATCCGCACGCCAGCAACGGAAATCGGGTGGCGCGGCAGCGCACGATGCTGTTTCGCGGCAAGAAAGAGCGCAAGGCGCTGCAAAAGTTCCTCGGGCCGGAGCTGGCCAAGGATCTGGACTCCGCCCACAAGAGCGTGCACCTGCAGGTCGGCGTGGAGGAGCGGCAGGCCTTCTGGGGCGTGCGCTGGGAGAAGGACGCTTGGTTCGACCTGAACGTGCTGGTGAAGCGCGCGGAGGAGGGGGATGGGCGGGCGGCGCTGCTGGAGGCGGCCAAGGCCGGGGCTGGCTTCAGCTTCGAGGTGGACGGCGGGGGGGGGAGGCCGGTCGAAAAAATCGGCGAGCGCGACTGGCGGGACCTGGCAGGATTCCTGCAGCCGGGGAAGAACGCCGTGGAGGTGGTGCTGCGCCAGCCCCGGGAGGCCGTGCTGGCGGCCGGCGCCGGCTGGGGGGATCGGGTGGTGGAGGATTTGCTCCGGATCGCGCCCCTGTTCCGCCTGGGCTGCTGGACGGCGGAGGGGCCGAGCGGGGTGTCCTGGTAGGCCAGATTCGGGAATACTAGACAAAAGAGTAGAAAGTATTAATATGGGCGGCGGAGGCTCGTTCCTCCTCCCCACCATGAACACCAAGCTCCTGCTCCTGACCCTTTCCCTCCTGCCCCTGGCCGCCTGCAGCACGACGCCGCGCTCGACAAAGGGCGGCTGGACTGACCGCCTGATGGACCCGCTGACGGCGCCGACCCTCTTCGAGAGCCCGGTCATCGCCACCAATCTGCGGCCGATCGCCGCCTACCACACCCTGCCGGACGACTCGATCTTCGCCGGCGGCGACGTGCAGATCCTGGCCCTGCAGGCACGCTGGGCGCTGACGGATCGCCTGGCCTTGATTGCCACCAAGGACGGCTACGTCGAAATCAATCCGGACACCGGCGCGGATGAGAGCGGCATGGCGGACATCGCCGCCGGTCTAAAATTCGCTCTGGTGGAAGCGGAGAAGGCCGGCATCCTCGTCACGCCCGGCGTGACCTACGAGTTCGCGAGCGGCGACGAGGACGTGTTCCAGGGCAACGGCGACGGCATGGTCCGGCCCTTCGTCAGCGCCGGCTGGGACTTGGGCCGCTTCAACCTGCTGGGCAACGTCGGCTACGACATGCCGCTGGACGGCGACGCGGAGTCTACGCGCTTCACCTGGCACGGCCACGCCGACTTCCAGGTCTTTGACAATCTCTTCCCGCTGATCGAGATCAACGGCCTGACCTACACGGACGACGGCGCCGTCCTGCCGGCCGACTTCGAGGGCGTGGACTTCTTCAACCTCGGCTCCAACGACGTGTCCGGCAACACCCTGGTGACGGGAGCGGTGGGCCTGCGCTGGCGCATCGGCAATTCGGCGGTCGGCGCGGCCTACGAGGCGCCGCTGACCTCGCGCGAGGATCTGTTCGGCTGGCGCGTGACGCTGGACTGGGTGTTCTGGCTCTAGTGAACGGGAACGGGGGCGATCAGACTTGGTCGCCCCCGGCGCGTATCATTGCGCCCCAGCGTGAGCAAAGGGCGTCTCGAAGCCTTCAGCGACGGCGTGCTGGCCATCGTCATCACCATCATGGTGCTGGAGTTGAAGGTGCCGCACGGAACGGGATTCGACGCGCTGCGCCCGCTGCTGCCGGTGTTCCTGAGCTACGTGCTGAGCTTCGTCTACCTTGGCATTTAC
>CAYVPL010000005.1:0-29586 GCA_964453755.1 uncultured Planctomycetales bacterium | reverse complement strand
GCCGGCGTCTCGACGTGGCCGAACATCATGGTGGCGGTGGTCCGCATGCCCAGGGAGTGCGCCTCTTCCATGACCTTCAGCCATACGGCGGAGCGGGTCTTGCGCGGGGCGATCTCGTCCCGCACGCGGTCCACCAGGATCTCCGCGCCGCCTCCGGGCATGGAATCCATGCCCGCCGCCTGCAGGCGCCGCAGCACTTCCAGGGTCGGAATCTTCGACACCCGTCCGAGGTGCTCGATTTCCGGCGGGCTCATGGCGTGCAGGTGCAGTTTGGGCCAGCGCGATTTCAAATCTCGCAGCAGGTCCTCGAACCATTCCACAGGTAAATCGGGATGGTGGCCGCCCTGCATCAATATTTGAATGCCGCCGACGTCCACCGTCTCCTGCACCTTGCGGTAGATCGTCTCGCGGTCCAGGACGTAGGCCTTCTTCACGTCCTTCGGCTTGGCGTAGAAGGCGCAGAAGCCGCAATCCGTGACGCAGACGTTCGTCGGATTCAGGTTCCGGTCGATGATGTAACTCACGACCGGCTCCGGATGTTGCCGGCGCCGCACCTCGTCGGCCAGGAAGGCCAGCGTGGCGAGGTCGGCGTCCTCGAGCAAGTGCACGGCCTCCGCCGGGCTGATCCGACGACCGTCGAGGACCCGGGAGGCAACAGCTGCGATCTCCATCAGGAAGACCGATTTTAGACGCAGGCAGGCCGCTTTGCCGAGAAATGCGCCGATTCGATCCGGCGCCGGTTCGCTTCGAGCCGGCTCAGGTGCCCCACCAGGGCCAGGTGAAGGCCAGAGCCGCGTTGATCAGCACCAGCGCCAGCAGCCCCAGGGCCCAGGGATCGCGGAAAATTCCGCGACCTTTCAGTCGCCAGGCCAGCAGCGCCGCCATCGCCAGGACCTGAGCGCCGGCGATCGAGTAATACCAGCCGGCGGCGTCCGCGAAAGTGTCGCGGCGGTCGCCGTGCACCGCATCCACCGTGCTCTCGTAAATCGCGACGCTGCTGCGGCCGCCAACGAGAACGGTCGCGCTGAGCGGGAGCACCAGCGGCGCCTTCAGCAGGATCACGGCCTGGGCCAAAGCCACGGGCGTCACTACCAGAAGCTGCAGTCCCACGCCGGCCAGGAGTCGGTGCCTGGTGCGCACGTGCTCAGTTCAGGTCCGGCCGATTTGCGCCTTGCATCCAGGCCAGGTCCGGCGCCGCGCGCGCGACCAGTTGCTCCCACTGCCAATCGCGCTCGGACTTCCAGATCTCGCCGGCGGCGGCCGGGAGGATCAGCCAGGAACCCTCGCGCTGCTCTTCCTCGAGCTGCCCCTCGCCCCATCCGCTGTAGCCGACGAAGTAGAGCAGGCGTCCTCCGGCTTGGGCGATGCGCCGCGCGTCTTCGAGGCCGCCGCCGAAGTGCAGTCCGCCGCCGACGGGGCGTCCGATTTCCGCGGACACTTCCGACTGATGCAGCAGGAACACTTGATTCAATCCCACCGGACCGCCCCACAGCAGTTGGCCGGGCGCGGCGGCGGGCAGGGCCGTGGCCGGCAGAACCTGATGCAGCGGAATTCCCAGCGGACGGTTCAGCACCAAGCCCACGGCGCCGCTCTTCTCGAGGCTGCAGAGCAGCAGCACCGTGCCGGCAAAGTTCGGATCGGTCATGGCGGGCGCCGCGACCAGCAACTGCCCCGGAGCGAGCGGGCTGTTCATCGCGGGGGGGGGGCCGATCCCGCCTGCGAGCGGTATTCGGCCAGGCTGGCCAAGGTCTGCTCCACCATCGGCCGCTGCGGATGCTGCGGCGCCGCGGCGAGGAAGCGCTCGTAGGTGCGCTGCGCGAAGGTGAACCGGCCCAGCTCGAAATAGATCGAAGCCAGGCTGGTGGCGTAGTCGAAATTGTCAGGCTCGGCCGCGAAGCAGGCCTCGGCGAAAGGCAGCGCCTCGTCGAAGCGGCCGAGCGAAGCCAGGGCCTGGGCGCGCCCGCCCTGCGCGGGCCGCAGGCCGGGATCCAGCTCGAGCGCGCGCTCGTAATGCCCGAGGGCCTGGGTCCACTGGCGCGCGAAAGCGTCGCGGTCGCCCTCCAGGCCGGCTTGATTCGCGGAATAGCCCTCGCAGTTGCCCAAGCCCAGGTAGCCGACCGCCGACTCGCGGTAGTGCTGCACGATCTGCTCGTAGACCTTGCGCGCCGCGCGCACGTCGCCGCCGACGAACAGCGCGTCCGCCAGGCCCAGATTGCCCATTTCGCGCTCGATGGCCGACACGAACCACGTGTCCACGTCGATGGCGAGCGAATCCTGATAACTCTCGAAGGCGCGGTCGGACCAGCGGGCGCGGTCGTCGGGATCGGCGGCGAGTTGCGCCCGCTCGAGCATCACGCGGGCGTAGCCGAGATGCGGCGTCATGGCGTTCGGGCTGGCGCGGCGCGCCCAGTCGAAGAAGGCTTCCTCGTGTTGCCAGGGCTGCAGCGCGGGCAGCACGGATGCCGCATGAGGCACGGCGATCAGGGCGGCGCAGGCCGGCAGCAGGCGGGGCATCTTGATCCAGCTCGCCAGCGCGGCGGCGGTGCCGGCCACCAGCAGCGTGAAGCCGGCGCTCGGGAGATAAAGGAAGCGCTCCTCGAAGGGATACTGGCCGAGCGCGCGCGTGTTGAGCACCGGCGCCAAGCCGGCGAAGAGCAGGCCGAGCGCGATGAAGCGGAAAGCCGAGCGCTGCACGCTGCGCAGCCAAGCCACGAGCGCCGTGATGGCAACGAGCGCGGCGGCGATCGCGGGCAGCAGCGCGCCGGCGCTGTTCCACGCTTGATCCACGCGCAGCGGCTGGAACGGCGCGTGCGGCCAGGGCCAGACCAGGAACCACAGATAGCGGCCGAGCAGATTCAGCGAGAGGACGATCTCTTCGACCGGCGCGAAGTAATGCCACGTGTTGCGGCGATCGAAGCCGGCGGCGAAGGAGTCGAAGGCCTGGACGCGCAGCAGGTACAGCAGCGCGCCGGCGCCGAGCAGCGGCGCGATGCGGCGCCATCGCCGCTCGCCGACCACCGGCCAGAACAGGACCCAGGCCAGAGCCAGCAGCCAGGCGCCGAGCGCGGCCTCCTTCGCGAGCATGGCAGCCAGCAGCCAGGCGCCGCCCGCCCCTGTGCGATGCTGCACGACCGCCGTCAGGCCGAGCAGAGCGAGCAGCGTGGCCAGCAGATCGGGGCCGGCCGAAATCCATGCCACCGCCTCGACGTGGGCGCCGTGCACGGCGAAGAAAACTCCCGCCATGGCCGCGGCTCCGACTGACAATCCCAACGCCAGGGCCAGGCGCGCGACCGCGGCCGCGCAGGCGGCGTGCAGCAGGAGCGACACCAGGTGAAAGCCCCCGGCCCAGTCGCCGAAGAGATGATGGCTGCCTGCCAGCAGCCAGGCGCCCAAGGGCCGGTAGAAGCCCGCCGCGGTGCGCAGGGGGCTGATGACCTCCCAGAAGGGTTTGGCGAAGGCTTCGCCGAGCAGCGACCAGTCGCCGATGCGCGGATTGCGCGTGATCAGCTCGTGGTCGTCGTAGAGGAATCCGGCGAACAGGACGGGCGCGAAGAGCAGCGCCGCCAGCAGGGCGGCGGCCAGCAGCGCGACGAGCCGGGGGTTTTTCATCGGCGCAACAGACTAGCAGGCTGTTGCTCGGAGGCTCCTTCCGTCGTGGTGTGCCCCCCGATTTCGGTCCAGTCGGAGTGGTGCATAGAGTCTAGCCGACGGGCGTCGGATCTAGGGGTTTGAGGCAAGCCTTCGCCTGCCCCGTGCAGGAGGAGGGGTACCCCTCCTCCTGCAATCGCGCCGCAAACTCGCTGGGCGTCAAATCCTTCAGCGATCCGTGCGGCCGCACGTGGTTGTAGTCTTCCTTCCAGTTCTCGACCAGAGCGCGCGCTTCGGCCAGATCGCGGAAGCAGTGCTGGTTCAGTAGCTCGTCTCGTACGCGCGCGTTGAAGCTCTCGACGTAGGCATTTTCCTGTGGCTTGCCGGGCCGGATGAAACGCAGCTCGATCCCGCGATCGTAAGCCCAGGCGTCCAGCGCAATGCTCGTAAACTCCGGGCCGTTGTCGCAGGTCAGCCAGGCCGGGCAGCCGCGCTCCTCGATCGCGCGCTCCAGAGCGCGGATCACCACCGCAGCCGGCATCGAGTTGCCGACGTCCATCGCCACGGCTTCGCGAGAGCAGTCGTCCACTACGTTGAAGATCCGCAGGCTCCGGCCATCGACGAGCGTGTCGGACATGAAATCCATGGACCAGCCTTCGTTGATGAGCGTCGGCGTCAGTTTCGGCAGCCGCGAGGCCCGCGCCGCCTGTTTGCGCCTCTTCCTTCGCACCTGCAGATGGAGATCCTGATAGATCCGGAGCACGCGCTTGCGATTGCTCTTGAAGCCCTCACGAAGCAGCATCCGGTGAATCCGCCGGTAGCCGAAGCGCGGCCGCTCGGCTGCAATCGCCAGGATGCGCTCGATCAGATCCGGAGGATCGCTGCGCAGCGGCGCGTAGCGCGCCACCGAGCGGTGTAGATCCACCAGCTCGCAGCTCGTGCGCTCGCTGAGCTGGTGAACTTCATGCAGCTCCGCGACCACGGCTCGTTTCTGGGGGACCGTTACCACTTTTTTTGAAGTACGGCCTTCACGGCGGCGATCTCCAAGGCCTGGTTCGCCACGATCTGCTTGAGCTGGCGGTTTTCGTCCTCGTGATTCTTCATCCGCTTGACGTCGCTCAGCTCCATGCCGCTGTACTTCTGGCGCCAGCGGTAGAAGGTGTTCTTGGCCACCCCGTACTTGCGGATGATCTCCTCGGTCTTCATGCCGGCTTCCGATTCCTTCAGGATGCGGACGATCTGCTCTTCCGTGTAGCGATTCTTGCGCATTGCGGTGCTCTCCATTCTCCAGGATTTGCACCATTCGCGCTGGACCGTTTACAGGGGTTCACACCAGTTCCGCCAACTCGTCTGGTTTCTGCAGTTGGATGTCAAGTGGGCCCAACTCGGCAAACTCTGACATCACAATCTCTCCTGCCCCGATGGCGAGGAGTGTCCCGGCGCTCTTGCAATGCCAGTCAATAATGACTGTAAACTTGCCGGCGGGATACGCTCGACGCAGCGACCTCGCCATCCTGTACGCAGCCTCAGGGCTCCCGCCGTTGGTTGTGAGAAGAAGAACGACATTCTTGCGACGTCTAGAGCGTGCACAGATCGTCGATCTGAGCGCCAAATCGCAGGGGTCATATATGGGGCTGCGGCAGTAGAGAAGGTCGGCGTCGACTGCACTGGCGAGCTGCTCGCACGCCTCCTTTAAACTCTGCTGCCACTGGGAAGGCTTTCCTTGGCCAGATCCCTGGGGGGCAGAGGACAAGAGTTTTTCAAACATGGGGAAGGAATCCTATCATCCTACAAGCTGATGAGAGGTTAACTTCGCCCCATTCTGGGAGGGAGAGTTCGGGCCCTATATTTACACTTTGCGAGAGCACTTCACTGCTTGGAGACCGCCCTCCTTTACATGAATGTCAATGATCGTGTTATGGCAAAACTTGTCAAGTATAGGCCGGCACCTGTAAGCATTAGGCTATGAGTAGAACGTGGACAGAGGCAGTTTTGGCATGGTATTTGCCAAGGCTTCGCCTGACTGTCCGAGAGAATCCCGAATTGCGGGCAGCCCGGCGCGCTACCCTGATGTGGAGTCCCGATAGGGGCTCCTCACCTCCCGCTTCACGAAGTCAGGAATTCAATAATGGAACATCAGCCATGAAACAATTTGTTCTACTGGAGCGCATTCTCTGCTGCATCGGCTTGACCTTGATCGTCGTTGCGCTGCCGGGTGCAACTCTGGAGGCATCAGCTCCTCTTAACCCGTGCAACTCTCAGCGGGTCATTGAGTGGCCGAACGGTTCTAATCAGTACAGGTACACCGGTTGCGAAGGAGGATGGGCACTTTGCCCCCATCCAACTTCCTGCGGCGAACGGGGCTCTGGCGGATGGACATGGTGCAACTGCACGGATGAGACTCCGCCGTGCTGTTACCTCCGGATCTCAGACGATGGCTACACCGTGGATCCCGAAGGAAACTGTGGCACCACCGGCTGCTGGTCTGGAACAGTGTGCGCTTCCACAACGGTCGGAGACTGGATCGATGCTGTTTGCAATCCATAGCGCGTGGCAATCGGGTGTGACGTTTGAACTTACTCTGGGCTAGTGCCCAGGAGGGAATCACCGTAATGCCTAACCTGCCAGGTGCCGTGCAAAAGTGAAAAATTTCCGAATCTTAGTTGTTCTGGGAGCGCTGCTCGCCATGGCCTCGCTGGTGATCTTGTTAATCAAAGACAGGGAGAGCAGACCTCAGCCCGGAGCTCCGGTCGCTGCCCCAGCATCGAGCGCTCGTGTGGAGGCGGTAATGCCTAACATCGAGCGAGGCCCGCCTGTGGCTTCGTCGGAGCAGGGCATATCCGTTCAACTCCTTGTACTTGAATCTGGTTCCGACACCCCAATCCCAGATGCTCAGATATTCCTTGACTCTGAGTACCAGAATCGGTGGCTCGGGAATACAGACGCGAACGGTCGACTATTTGCTTCGGTATCCACAGCAGAGACCTACATTTTTCGTGCATCAGCAAACACCCATGCTTCAGGGGTCACTTTTGTGGTCGACCAGGTTCCATCTGAGGTGATCATTCATCTCTCCCTAGGTGCCTCACTTCATGGTTTAGTGTGCGATGTGGACGGGCATTCAGTCGGTCCTGGAGCCAAAGTTGCGGCATGGCCAGTGGACGAGGCGCTTCGGCGTACAGACCTAGAATCATGGCTTGCGACAGGAGTCGCGGCGATGCCATTTGCAACCACGGATGAACTTGGCGAGTTCACGATGACCGGGTTGAACTCTACGCAGACCTACCTTGTATGCGCTGGTTGGAATGGCTCACTCTCCGAAATCCAAGCTGCAAAGCCATCCGCGGAAGCTCTGGTAATCACCGTACTTCCCGTGTATGGATTGATTGCACGTATTCGGACAATTGGGCCCACCATTCCATCGCACTCAATACCTTTCCCTGGGTTTATTTTTACGAAGAACGCGAGTCTTACTGGGAGAAAACTTGATAATAACGACCCAAGGTTGCTGCTGGGTGGCATCTCTATAGAGGGAATCGTTCAAGATGGTCGATTTGACCAAGTGTACATGGCCTGTACTTCTGCACCTGAGCAGGCAATCCTTCCGATCGGGCTGTCCGGCAACATTCCTGGCTATGAGCAATTTAAGTATGAGTTGCAACCTTCGAGGTGTGAGAAGGGACTTAAGGAATATCCCATTACCCTAACCCCGACAACTCGAGATTGGGCGGATTTGTCCATCGAGTTTCTCGGCGCAACTAATTCTAACGCAACAATTTCTCATAATGTCGTTCCCCTTGCCGTCTTCATTCTGAACGATAATGCCGGTCGGCACTATGATTATCCTATCCAGGACTTCAGCTCATCATTGGAACTTCCTGGTTTGCCTTACGGGGCCTATTCCTACAACTTGAGACTGGATTCGGGCTTTGGTACTGGTAACTACGCGGAAGGACAGCTCGTCCTCGACACTCCCACAGAGTCCTTGCAGGTTGATGTTGGAGGATTGGCGGTGGCCATGATGGAAATTAAGTCCTCCACTGGCATACCCTTCATGGGGCGCACTCAAATCAAGGTCTCCAGAATTGTGGATGGTAGGTCAACCATGCTCAGTTTTGCACGACCACCCTACCTAGTCCAAGGCCTGCCAAGCGACTCCTCCTACCTCGCAGAGGTAGTGAGGCCTCGTCCTTCTGAGGGGCGAAAGCATTCGACGGCAGAATTTACTGTGAGCCCAGCCCAGATCGCGACGGTTCACCTCGAGCTTGACTTGAAATGAGCGAGCGAAAGCGGGAAGCCGTATGGCGAAGTTGGAAATGGGCCACAATGGCAAGGATTCTACTCGCCATGACGCTCGTTGTAACAGGAGTACTAAAATTGTTTGATGGCACGGATGGACGACTTGCCCATCACCACGGGCAAATACTCTCCTTGATGTCTAGTCCAGCGGTATTATTCCTGGCAGGTGTTTTGGAAGTGGTATTAGGGATTGCTCTCATGACCCGTTTCTGGAAAATAAGTTTGTACATTGTCACAGCATTGCTGATTTGCTTCTGGTCAGTGACTATTCTCGCGATAGTCTCAGGAGCCGATCCACAAAGTTGCGGCTGTATTGGGCCCGTAACACTTGATTATCCGTCGCACCTTGCCCTTATTGCAGGAATGTATGCGTTGACCTTGACTATGTTCCTTCGAATCGGGCGCGAACCTCAGAACTAATCTCTACCGAGAGAGTGGAGATAGGGGTGCGGAACCGGGTTGGTACTGCAATTGACTCATGGAGTTCGGCCGCGCTTCGCCAGCGTCACCTTCTTCTCCTTCGCCTTGCCCGCAGCCTTCGCCGTCGGCGACTGCTTCAACCCACCCAGCGACTTCGGCGCCGGCACGGCTTCGAACGCCGCAGCCTCGAGCTTCGCGACCTCCGCATCCCCGAACAGCACCTGACCCAGCCAGAGCGCGAGCTCGTGCTGGCCGTCGAGCGCAGCGCGGGCCCGTTCGGGACCGTGACGCTCACCTCCGGCAGCAGGCGAAAGTCCAACTTGAATCCTATGCTCCCGGATCATAGCGTCCGAACATGGAGCAAAGGTTCGTGTTGGCTGACTGCCCGCGATGCCAGTCAGCCATCCCGCCGCAGCCTCGCAAATTCTTTCACTGCATCGGCCCGCGGCGTCGTGCCGCTCGCCTTGCTCGACGTGAAGGTAGCCGCAAAGCGCCGAAGGTTTGGTGCGACTGGTGCGGCGGCACCGGCCAACTCCAAGGGGTTCAAGCCTGTCAGCTCTGCAAGGGTGCCTGCCGGATTGTGGTCTCCGGGCCGTCGCGGCAGGCGATGGCCCAGCAGCAGCGCGCGATCGCCACGCCGGTGATGGTGCGCGAGCGGCAGTGGCAGGACATGGAGGAGGTCTACCGCCCGGGGGCTAAGCAGCGCGCGCCCCGGCCTCAACCGCCAGGCGTCGAGTCAGGAACTTGAGCCTGCGTCGGGCGCGTCGCCACCCCTTACCCTTCCGCATGCACGAGCAGCAGTGCCCGCAGCCAGCTCCTCCGCTCTCCGCCTTGAATTCGTCCACGAACCCCAGCCTAGCCGGGGGGTTTCTCGCCTTCCAGATTGATCACGATCGGCGGCGGTTCTGCAGAGGCCAACTGCCGCGTCTCGTAGGCGATCCAGAAGGTGCCGAGCGCGAGGAGAAAGGTTCCGACTGCCAGGGCCAGTGTGTAACGGGCCGTTCGGGCCTGGATTTCTGAGGCGGCCTTCATCTCAGCCACGGCGGCCCGCTGCTCGTCGAGGAGCTTTGCCGTCGTCTGGGCGTTGCGAGCCTCGAAGACGAAGTGTGCGAGCTTCTGGCGCAACCCACCGTCGTCCACCCGGAAGGCCTCCCTCGTGATTTCTTCCAGTGACGCCTTCGGCCAACACTTCAGTTCTTCATCGAGGTTCACCATGAAGGGATTTCCATTTGCCGGGAATTTGCCGGTTTGTCGGCGGCGCGATGGCTCGCCTTGGCTAGCGACAGTTTGCCGTGGCGCACGTAAGTCCAGGCCCCGTATCTAGATGCGCCCGTAACCCCTTTCCCGCCAAGCACTTCGGGCGCCAGGGTGGCAGCCTAGCAGTCTGCTGCAAACGCCGTGCCGGAGGACGCGCAGAAACCACGGTGAAATCATCTCATCCTCGCACTAGGCTGCAGGACGTGTCCGTCGCGAACCGCCCCTTGGTCTTGGCAGTCGTCTTTGGCGGCCAGTCGGAGGAACACGAGATCAGCCTGCGCTCCGCGCGCACGGTGATCGCGAATCTGAGCCCCGCGCGCTACGACCTGCGGTTGGTCGGCGTGACGCGCGAAGGCCGCTGGCTCGGCCCCGAAGCCTCGGCGCGTCTGCTCGACGGCAAGGCGCCGCTCGAATCCGGCACTTCGCCGCGCCTGCCGCCGGGCACGCAGTGCGTGTTCCCGGTGATGCACGGCCCGTGCGGGGAAGACGGCACTTTGCAGGGTTGGCTCGAACTGCTCGGGCTGCCCTTCGTCGGCAGCCGCTGCACCGGAGCCGCGCTGGCGATGGACAAATCGCTGTCGAAGCACGTGCTGCGCAGCGCCGGCGTGCCCGTGGTGGCGTGGACCGACGTGCACGCCAGCGAGTGGCGCGCCCGGCCGGACGCCCTGGTGGCCGAAATCGCGCGCGCGCGCGGCCTGCCCTGCTTTGTCAAACCGGCGCGGCTGGGCAGCAGCGTGGGCATCAGCAAGGCCAAGACCGAGGCCGATCTGCGCGCCGGCCTGGACGAAGCCTTCCGCCACGGCGAGTACGCCCTGGTCGAGCCGGCCGTGTCCGATCCGCGCGAGTTGGAAGTCGCGGTGCTCGACGGCGAGCCGCCGATCGTCAGCCTGCCGGGCGAGATCCGCGTCAAGGAAGGCTGGTACGACTACGCCAACAAGTACGAGAACGACGCCGCCGAGACCTTCGTGCCCGCGCTGGATTTTCCCGCCGCGCTAGCCGATCACTTGCGCGACCTGGCGCTGCGTTCCTTCCGCGTGCTGCGCCTCGACGGCTTCGCGCGCGTGGACTTCCTGATGGACGCGAAGACCGGCCGCTTCTATCTCAACGAGATCAACGCCATCCCGGGCTTCACGAGCATTTCGATGTTCCCGCGCCTGATGGAGCACGCGGGCGTCGGTCTGCCCGAGTTGTGCGACCGCCTCGTCGCCCTGGCCATGCGCCAGCGCGCCGTCGTGCCGGAGCCCGCGCCCGCCGTCGAGCGGGTGGCGCACGCGGCCGCCGGCGCCTGATTCCGCAGGCATGGCGTCGAGCCTGGCGCTGTTCCTGCTGGCGGCTTGGCCGCAGTCGGATCGTGTCGAAGCCTGGACCGTGGCCGAAGGACCGGTGAGCCAACCGCAGGTGGCGGTCAGCGCGCAGGACGGCCGCTTCAGTTATCACGTGGCTTACGCGCGCGAGGGCCGGCAGGTGGCCGTGCGCACCCACCGCACGGGCGTTGGCCTCGGTCCCGAAGTGGCGCTACCTGGCGCACTGACGCAGGCCGGCATGCGCCGCGGACCGCGCATTGCCGCGAGCGCAGCCGGCCTCTGCGTCAGCGCCATCGTCTACGACCGCCCCCGAAAATTCGAAGGCGACCTGCAATCCTGGACGTCCGCGGACCTCGGTTTGACTTTCGAGGGGCCGTTCCCCGTCAGCGACCAGCCGGGCGTCGCGCGCGAAGGACTGCACGACATGGCGCTCTCGGCCACCGGACAGTTGGCCTGCGTGTGGCTGGACTTGCGCAGCGGCGCGATGGAGGTCTACGCCTCTTTCTCCGCGGACGGCGGGCGCAGTTGGCAGCCGAATCTGCGCGTCTACCGGGCACCGGCCGGCTCCGTCTGCGAATGCTGCGCGCCGACCGCGGCCTTCGACTCCGCAGGCCGGCTGCACGTGCTCTTCCGCAACTCGCTGGACGGGAACCGGGACATGTGGCTGGCGAGCGGCACCGCGCAGGGCTTCGACGCGCCCGTCAAACTGGGCCAGGGATCGTGGAAGCTGGCCGGCTGTCCGATGGCGCCCGGCGGACTCGTGCCCCAAAGCGACGCCTTGCTCAGTCTGTGGAGCCGCGACGACAAGATCTTTCGCTGCGCTGCCGGCGGTCTCGAGGAAATGCTCGGCCAAGGCAAGGAATTGGCGGCGGGCGGAGGCGCGCGCGGCGCCTACCTGGCGTGGATCGAAGGCGGCGCGGCCGGTGAGTTGAAACTCCTCGAGCCGAACGCGAAGTCCGCGCGCTTGCTGGCGAGCCAGGCGCACTGGCCCGCCTTCTCGGCGGGTGCGGAAGGCTTGCCGCTCGCCCTCGCGTGGGAGGAGCACGGCGCCGCAGGCGTCGCGCTGAAGCTGCGGATCATCCAGTTCACCGGACCGCCGCCCGCGACGCCGAAGTGATCAGCCGGCGGCGCCCTCGCCGGCCTGCGTCAGCAGCGCGCGCAGCGTCTCCTGCGCCGGGCAGGGCGGATGCTCGGCCTGCAGGCGCAGCAGCAAGGCCTTGGCCTCGGCGAACTTCTCCTTGCGCAGCAGAGATTCCGCATCGCGCAGGGCTTTGACCAGCGACTCCTCCGCCTCGGCCTGCAGGGCGGGACCGGCGTCCGCGTCCGCCTCGAGTGCGGCGCGAGCGGCGCCGGCTTCGGCGCAGCGCGGCGCGAGTGCGCAGCGCTCGGCCCGCCGCAGCCCGCGCCAGTGGGCCAGCAATTTGCCGCTGCGCAGGCCCGGCCGCTTCTCGGCCAGTGTTTTGTCAACCAAGCCGACTTGACGGCCCCGCAGCTTGTCCACGATCTCGGAGTGGCGCTCGCCCAGGCCGAACAATCCGGAGGCCTGCGCGCGCGCGAGCAGCCGCTCCAGCGCGGCCGGTTCGGCTGGATCTTTGATCAACGCCTTCTCCAGATCTGACAATTCCCGCTTCAGATCGGCGGCCAGCGCTGGCGTCAGCGCCCGGGCGAAGGGCGCGTCGAAGTCCCAGCCGCGGCACAGGAACAGCAGCGCGTCGAGCCCGGCCAGCGCCGCTTCCTCGTCGCCCGCCGCGGCTGCTTCCTGAATCGCGCGCAGGCGCCGGTCGAGTCCGGCCCAGGCCGGCTGGAAGCCGGCGAAGGGGGAGTCCACCGGAACTTGCGGCCAGGCGCGCAGGGCGGCGCCCATCGCGGCGCGCTGCGCGGATTGCCGGGCGGCAAATCCTTCACCATAAGGCCGGTAGAGCGGATCGCCGAGGAAAACCGCCTGCCAGGACACCAGTTGCGAGGAAGCAACCGCGGCCTCGCCGAAGGTCCAGCCGCGCGCGATGCGGTCCCAGAAGATGCCCTCGTAGGGGAATCCCACCGTGTAGGGCTCAAATACCGTGCCGAACGTGGCCGTGGCGCCGGCGGCGAGCAGCGGCGCCACCCAGTAGGCGCGCGGATTGCGCAGACTGTGCGCGGCGAAGGAGTGCAGGTGCACCGCGATGGCGCCGCAACGAAAGCGCGGCAAGGCGCGCCAAGCGGATGGGTCGCCGGCGTACCAGGCCTCGTAGTGCAGGAAATCCTCGCGCGCCGAAGGATCCACCACGTCCATCGCGTCGTCGTGATCGAAATCGAGCCCCAGGCGCTCCCAGGCGGCCCGCACCGTGCGCATGTGCACGTCGCGGTAGCCGTAGCCGTCCTTCTCGTCGGTGAGCCCGCGGGTGTCGAGGAAGGAGCGCCCGCCGGGGCCGAACAACTCGGCCAGCACCGACTTTTCCGGCAGTCCGGCGGCGATCTCGGCGCTGGGGCCGTCGAGGCGGATCACGCCCAGGAAATTGTCAGAATCGCCGAGCGGCGTGTCGCGATCGTAGAGGGCCGACTCGATCCAGCCGTCGTTCTTGATCGCGGCTTCGCGCAGCAGCGCCAGTTCGGAGTCCACGCCGGCCTCGTTGCGCTGCTGCTCCGTGCGCACCGTGCCGTCGAGACCCGGCTGTTCGCTGATGCCGAGCGGCACGCCGTGCACCGGCACCAGCCAACGCACGCGCGCGCCTTCCGGCGTGGCCAGAAAGGCGCGAATCGGGCCGGCCACGTCGCGCTCGTAGACGCTGCGCGCGATCAGCTCGTCCGCCGGCGCGCGCAGCAGAATTTCCGGCGCCGCTTCCATCCCGCGCCAGGCGCGCCACGCCGCGGCCACGGCGGCGCCTTCGGGCACGGCGGCGTTGCGCAGGATCAGGAACTCCGCCGGATCCTGCGCGACGGCCGCGAGGGCCAAGGCGAAGGCGCAGCCGATCACGGGCCGATCGGCAGGCGGTCGCCGAGTCCCGGGAGCATCTCCAGCCGCAGCTCGGCGGCGAGCGGGCCGAGGCTCTCGCGCAGCGCGCGCAGTTCGGCGGCTTCGGCGCAGAACACCGCCGGCACGATCAGGAAGTCGCGACGCTGCGCGTTCTCGGCGCGCAAGCGCTCGATGACCGCCTTGGGCGTGAATTCGCCTTCGCCGTGGGCGATGCGCAGGCGATGGAAGCGGCTGCGCTGCTGGATCACGTCGGGATTTTCGAGCGCCGTCCAGGCGGCGATCTCCTCTTCGGTGCTGCCGGCGGGAAGCACCACGATGGTGGTGCCGCCGAACGCGCCGGAGGAGCGCGGCAGGCGCGCGCCGTCGGCGAAAGCCGCGGCGGTGATGGCCAGCGACGGCGCCTCGGTCAGTCCGGCCGCGCGCGCGCGACGCGCCAACGTGCGCGCGCGCAGTTGCGCGCTGCGATGCGCCGGGGCGGCGCGCAGCAGCGCGTCGGCCGCCGGGCTGGCCGCAGCCGCCGGCAGGCCGAGCGCGGCGCGCACGGCGCGGATCTGCGCGGCGTCGGCATCGGCCGGATCCGCCGCGAGGGCCGCGACCGACGTCGTCAAACGCAGGGCCGCATCCTCGCTCTGCAATCCGGCCCAGCCGGCGCGATTCGCTTCGGCGTCCCAGATGCTCACGACGCGCGCCGGCCGATCCGCCGGCAGCGGCCAGGGCCGGCTCATCATGCCGAACTCGTCGCGCGCGGCGGGCCCGAAGGCCAAAGTGGGAAAGGTTGCGCGCCGCGCGTAGCGCGTGGCGAAGATCGCCATCGTGGCGCCCGCGCCTTCACCGGCCAGCACGGCGCGGCTCTCGTCCACCGGCAGGCCGGGCAGCGCGGCCTCGTCGAGGGCGCGCAGCAGCGCGGCCAGCGCCAGGCCGCCGCCCGTGTCGGCGTGGCCGGGGAAGAACCAGCGCCCGGCCTTCACTCCGTCCTCGCCCAAATAGGGAAAGGAAGGCTCGAGCGCGAGGATCGCCGCCTCGTCGCCGAGCGCCGGCTGCCACAGTTGGATGGCTTCCTCGGCGGTCTGGCCGTCGTCGCACAGCCAGAGCAGAACGGGCACGGGCGCGGCCGGCGCCGCTGGCAGGCGCAGGCGCCAAGGGTGCGCGCGCGCCACTTGCACGGCGCGCACGCCGCCGTCGGAACTGTTGGCGCGCGACTCGACCACGACGAGGAAATCGTTCTCGGGCGCGAGGCCGGCCGGATCGGCGGCGGCGAGATCGCCGGTAGTCTCGATGCCGACCGTGAGGATGCGCGCTTGCGGCGCGCGCTGCTGCAGCTGCCAGACCGTGCCCTGCCAGAACGCGGAGTGGAAGCCGCCATTGACGTGGATCACGAGGCGCTCCGGATCAGCCGCCAGCGCGCGCGCCACCGACTCCGCCATCGTGTTGTCCCACAAATTCTGCCCGTCGTAGAGGCGATCGCCGCCGCCGCCCATGCCGAGCGCGCCGTGGCCCAGCGTGGCCTGTTCGACGCGCTCCCAATACTCAGGCGGGTTTTCGATCAGAGTTGCGGGCACCAGCGCGCGCTCGGCCGGCGTCAACGCCGCCAGCGCCTCGGCGCCGCCTTGCGCCAGCTTGCGCCGCAGATCCGCCGGCAAGTTGGACGCGATGACCGGGATGCCGGCGCTCTTCGCGTACTCGATCATCGGCCGGTAGTCAGTGCGATAGTTGGGCCAGGGGCGCGAGCGCGCCAGGAATTCCGCCTCCGACACGCGGCCGGCCAGATAGTCGTCGAGCGCGGGTTGCGCGTCGCGTTCGAACATCTCGAGGGCCAGGGTCACTTGACCGTCGCGCGCCTCGGCCAGCGCGCGCAGCAGCTCGAATTCGGCCTCGTGCGTCAGGCGGTCGAGGTGCGTCTCGCCCAAGAAGACCGCGTCGGCGCCGGCCAGCCGCTGCACTGCGGAGCTCCAGCCGATCTCGGCGGCGCTGCGCCCGTCGAAGACGCGCGAGGCGCGCAACAGCAGCGCCGCATCGCTCGGCGGCGCGGTCTCCCGCGCGGCGGGTCCGGCGCAGGCGCCGGTGAGAATCAGCAGGGCCGCGAGGCGGGCAGTGTTCGTGCGCACGCCTGGATTCTAAGCGGGCAGCGCCGATCAGGCGCCGCGGAAGGCCTGCTTCAAGCAGAAGACCGAGCCCCCCGACTTCATGAACTCTCCGGTGTCGAGAGGGATCGGCGTGAAGCCGCGCTCGCGCAGCGCCGCCTCCGTGCGCGGGCTGCCGCGCTGCAGCAAGACGTGGCGGCCGTCGGGGCAGTGGGCGTTGCCGGCGAAATTCATGGCCTCGTCCATGGGGATGGCGATGGGATCGGCAAAGGCGGCGCGCAGGAGATCGAGTCCGGCGCGATCGAAGGCCTCGGGCACGAAGAGGCAGCGCGTCTCGTCGAGCGCGGCCAGGGCCGTGTCGAGGTGGTAGAAGCGCGGATCGCCCAACTCGTAGAGCAGGACGTCCATCTGCGGATGCGCCGCGGCGATCGCCTCCCAGGCGGCGCGCTCGCTGCGCGGGCCGGAGCCGGCGTGGAGCAGGAAGCGGCCCGGATGGGGGATTCCGTCGCCTCCGCCTTCGAAGCGGCGGACGGTCTCCGGCAGTTCGCGCGCCGCGAGGCCGCGTGCGCGGAACCAGGCGCGATGCAACTCCACCTCAGGACGGCGCGAGGCGTGCGTCATGCGCGAGGCCCAGATATCGCCGCCGGCCGGCGTGGGCAGGAAGAGAGTCGGATTGGCGCTGAAGCACAGGTCGGGCAGGCCGGGCGCTGCAGACAGGCGCTCGACGCGGCAGCCGAGGCGCAGGTAGGCGGTGGCCAGGTCGTCCCACTGGGCGCGGGCCCGCGTCGCATCCACTCGATTCGGCGCGCCGTCGGCGCCGGCGCTGTGCGGATTGTGAATCTCCTCGACGATGAAATGCGCCGGATCCGCCAGCAGCACCGCGTCGGGCGGCGCCACCCGTGGCAGATCCGCGGCGCGGCGGGGCCAGTCCGCGGCGCGCGCGAACAGCGCCATCAGAGCACGTCGCGGCGTTCCGCCGTGCGCGCAGCCAGCAGGAAGAAGGCCAGCGCCGTGCCGAGCAGCACCAGCATGCTGAGCGCGACGCCCGGCGGATCGCTGACGGGCGGGAACATGCCCGTCCACGTGTCGGTGACGCCGCACCACTTGCGCACCAGCCCGAAGAGATAGTGGTGCAGCGAGGTGGCGCGCAGTGAGCCGGGCACCGAGCCGATGGCGACGCCCCAGAACACCAGCAGGAAGGCCGCCCACAGGATGGCGCGCTTGGTCCACACGCCGAGGAACAGGCAGACGGCGCCGTACGCGATCGCCGCCAGGGCCAGCGCGCCGAACAGGCCGATGGCCACGCCCAGCCACACCAGCGGCGGCGTGCCTTGAGTCGCGAACGCGCCGATGGCGGCGGGCACGAAGGCGGCGGCTGCGAACAGAATCAGCATCACCGAAACACCGCCGGAGTACAGGCCGAGCAGCGGCACCCAGCGCGGCGCCGCGCGCGTGTAGAGATAGCCGATCGAGCCCTTGTCATAGAGCTCGCCGAGCAGCGGCAGCATGGTCATCATCGTCACGAACGGCGTGACGAAGTAGAGGCACATCGGCACGACGTAACGCAGGTAGATGCTGAACAGGTCCTCGTCGCCGTCGCGGAAGGCCACGTTGAGGGCGATGTTCAGGCCCGGCAGCAAGGCCACCGCGAGCGCGCCGAGGAAGCGCGCGCCGCCGACGCGCCGGCGCAGCGACCAACTGAAGACCGCTCCGACCGCGTGCTTCAAGCGCTTTCCTCCATCAGCATGGCAAAGAGCGTCTCGAGGTCGGCGTCGTCCACTTCGAGGCCTTCGACGGCCCCGGTAGCGCCCAGCGTGCCGAGGCGCGCGAGCAGTTCCGGCAGGCGGCGGGTCTCGAGCTGCACCGTGCCGTCGCCGTCGGCGGTGACGCCCGTGGCGATGCCCTCGGCCAGCACCGCGGCGGCGAAAGGCGCGAGGCCGCTGCCGTCCACGCGGACGCGGCGCGGGCGCGTGTCCACCAATTCACGGATTTCCGCCAACTTGCCTTCCGCGAGCAGTCGCGCGCGATGCAGCAGCACGAGGTGGTCGGTGACCGCCTCCACTTCGTGCAGGACGTGCGAGGCGAAGAGCACCGTGCGGCCGGCGGCGCCCCAGGCGCGCACGAGGTCCAGGGTGGCGCGGCGGCTGACGGGATCCATGCCGTTCAGCGGCTCGTCGAGCAGCAGCAGCTCCGGATCGAAGAGCAGGGCCTGGGCGACCTTGACGCGCTGGCGCATGCCTTTCGACATGGCTGACAATTTCGTGTCGGCGCGGTCGAGCAGCCCGACTTGTGTGAGGGTGTGCTCGACGGCGGCGTCGGCCTGCGGCGGCGTGGCGCCGCCCAGCAGGGCCATGGTGCGCAGGAAGTCGGCGGCCTTCTCGCTTTCGAAGTGCACGTCTTCGCCGGGCGCATAGCCGACGCGGCGGAAGGCCTCCTGCCGGCCCGGCCCGTCCATGCGGATGCCGAAGACCTCGACGTAGCCGCGGCTGGGCCGGATCAGGCCCGTCACGAGGCGCATGAGGGTGGACTTGCCGGAGCCGTTCGGGCCGAGCAGGCCGACGACCCCGGAGTGGACGGTGAGAGTCAAACCGGAAACGCCCTGCACCTCGCCGTACCAGCGGCAGAGGCCCTCGCAGCGGATCACGGGCGCGCTCATCCGACCAGGACCCGCCGCTTCAACGTGCGCCAGAGATAGAAGAAGCACAGCAGGCCGAGGCCGATCACCACGGCGTAGGCCAGCCCGACGGGGGCCATGTGATCGCGCTCGACCCGCTGCGGAATGCCGAGGCTCGACGAGCAGACCACGAACACGTCGTGCAGGAAGGAGAGCGCCAGCATCGAGTCGGACTTGCTGGAATCGCGCAGGCCTTCGCCCAGGGCTTGGAAGAACACGAAGAACACGCCCAGCGCGATGTTGGCGCCGTAGGCGTTGCGCGTGAAGGTGGCTGCGGCCTGCACCATCAGCGCGACGACGACGGAGACGAGAATCAGCGATTGCGCGAGGCCCAGGGGCACGTGCGACACGAGGTGGAAGTGCTCGGCCGGGGCGGTCATCACGTCGCTGCACCAGACGATCAGCAGGGGCAGGAGGGTCGCGGCCAGCAGGAATCCGGAGTAGGCCAGCGTGCGGCCCAGGATGTAGCCCAGCGGCGTGATCGGCCGCGAGAAGTAGGACTCGAGCGCGTTGGTGCGCAAATCGCTGGCCACCAGTTCCGAGCCGAAGATCATCGAGAGCGGCATCAGGATCGGATAGACGAAGAATGCCAGAAGGGCGCGGTAGAAACGCGCGTCCACCTTGATGTCGTCGTCGTTGGCCACCATCCTGTCGCCGACTTCGTCGGCGAGGGTGCGCCACTCGGGATAGATGCGGTTCAAGGCGTAGAAAAACATCATCATCCCCAAAGCCATCAGCAGGCTGAAGCCCGTGATGCGCTTGACCCACACCGAGCGCATGCCGCGCCGCAGCGTGGCGGTGAGCAGCGGCCACCACGCGGGTTTCGTCGAGCGCGGTCCGTCGTACCGCGTGTAGGAGCCGGCGCGGAAAGCCATCAGTCCCGGCCTCCCTCGGCGCCGCGGTTGGATTCGAGCGCTTCGAGGAAGGCATCCTCCAGGGAGCGCGCGGCGGGCCGCACCGCGAAGACGGTGCACCCGGATTGCTGCGCCAGCGCGAACACGTCCTGCGGCTCGACGATGGACTCCGGGCGCGCGAGCACGAACTCGCCGTCGGTGCGCCCGGGCTCGACGGCGAGACCGGCGCTGCGCGCCGCGCCGGCAAAGGCCGCCGCCTGCTCGCGCGCCACGCGCACGCGTTTGGCGCCGCGCGCGGCCGCCGTCAGTTCGGCGAGACTGGCGGATTTCACCAGGCGCCCGCGATCCAGCACCCACACCTGCTCGCACAGGCGCTCGACGTCAGGCAGCAGGTGGCTGGCGAGGATCAGGTGCTTGCCGTGCTCGACGCGCACGCGATGGATCAGCTCCAGCATGCGGCGGCGGCCCTGCGGATCGAGGCCGTTCGTCGGCTCGTCGAGGAACAGGATGTCAGGATCGTGCACCAGCGCCGCCGCCAGCTTGTAGCGCTGGCGCATGCCCACGGAATAGGTGCCGACGTCGCGGTAGCGCTCTTCGCCGAGCCCGACGAAGTGCAGCAGGTCGTGCGCGCGCATCATGGACTCTTCCGGCGGCAGGCCGCAGATTTCCGCCAGGTGCGCCAGGCCGCGCACTCCGCTCAGACCGCCGATGTAGGAATCCCGCTCCGGCATGTAGCCGAAGCGCCGGCGCAAGAGCGCGCCCGAGCGGCTGGCCGACTCGCCGAAGACCGTCACGCTGCCCGAGGCGGGAGCGACCAGGCCGAGGATCGCGCGCAGCAGCGAGGATTTGCCGGCGCCGTTCGGCCCGAGCAGACCGAGCGCGCCGCCCGCGAAGTCGGCGGTGACGCCGTGCAGCGCCGTGAAGGAGCCGTAGCGGACCACCACCTCGCGCAAGGCGAGCACCGCTCCGCTCATCGGGACAATGGCAGGAGCACCTGACGATCCACGCCGGCGGCCAGTTCCGCCAGTTGCTGGCGCAGCAGCTGCTCGCGCAGCGAGCGCTCGATGCGCGGGCGCGCCGCTTCGAGTTCGACCACGCCGTTCACGACCAGGGCCTCGATGCGCACGAGATAGGCCCAGCGGGTGGTGAGAATCGGGCCGCGCAGGATGGCGCCCTCCGGCCGGCGGAAGCCGAGATCGGCGAAGAGCGGGCGCAGCAGGCCCTCCTCGTAGCGGCCGACCATGCCGCGCTCCAGCACGCCCACCCGGCCGCCGCGCGAGCGCGTCGGCGGATCCTGCGAATGCTCCTTGACTGCTTCCGCCCAGTCGGCCTCGCCGGCCTGCAGTTTGCGGCCGAGCTCGTCCAACTTTTCATAGAGCGCGCGCCGCTCCTGCTCCGGCAGGACGGCGCCGGTTTCCAGATTCAGCAGCGGCACGCGAATCCACGAGATCTGCAGTTGGCCGAAGAACTCCGGCACCGAGCGCAGCATGTGCTGGCGTAGCTCGCTGGAACTGAACTGCTCCGGCTGGCCGGCGAGGAGGCGCGCGCGCGTCTCGATTTCGATCCCTGCCAGCGCCAGGGCGGCGGCGGCGTGCTCCGGGAGGCCGCGATCCGCCGCCCACGCCAGCGCTTCGCGCTCCAGGCTCGCGGCGGGGGGGGGAGGCAGTTTCTCGGAGTCGGCGAGCAGCGCGTCGCTGAAGGCGCGGACGTGATCGGCGAAGACCGGCGAATCGAGATAGATCCGCAGATACTCGGCGTCGGACTTCAAGGCCGGCAGCAGCGACTCATCCCAGCGCGCCAGCCGATCCAGCACCTGGCGGGCGCTGATTTCGCGCCCGTCCTGCCGCAGCACCACGGCGTCGAGAGCCGCCGGCGCGGCGGGCTCCTGAGCCAGGAGCGACGCGAGCAGAATCGGGGCCAGCGGGAGCAGCATCGTGCGAAAGCGAGGCGAGACATCGTAACCTGCCGCATCTTGGAGGTTGCAGCCCCCCTGCTCGAGCGCTTGCGCTCGACTTTCGCGGCCGTCGCGCCGGGCGTGGCGCCGCGCGCCTTCTTCGCGCCGGGGCGCGCCAACTTGCTCGGCGCGCACGTGGACTACAACGGCGGCTGCGTGATGCCGGTCGCGCTCTCGAAGGGCACCTACTTGCTGGCCGGACTGCGGACGGACGGCATGCTCGGCGTCGTCTCGGAGCAATTCCCCGGCCAGCGCGTCGAGATTCCTCTGGCCGCGCTGCGGCCCGGGCGCGCCGCCGGCTGGTCGGCCTACGCGGAAGGCGCCTTGTGGGCGGCGACGGAAGCCTGGGGCGCGCTGCCGGGACTGGAGCTGGCAGTTTCGGCCGACCTGCCGATGGCGAAGGGCTTGAGCAGTTCCGCCAGCATCGAATGCGTCGTCGTTCGAGCCGTGGCTTCGCTGCTGGGCGTCGAGCGGTCGGAGGACGAGTCCATCCGCATCGCTCACGCCGCTGAAACGCGCTACGTCGGCGTGCGCTGCGGCATGCTCGATCAGACGGCCATCTTTCTCGGGCGCGAGGATGCGGTGCTGCACTTCGACTGCCGCGACCTCACGCGCGAGCACCTGCCCCTGGATTCGCGCCGCGCCCTCGTGGCCATCGTGGATTCCGGCCTGGCGCGCGGCCTGGCGACGTCAGCCTTCAACCAGCGGGTCGCGGAATGCGCGCAGGCGCTGGCGATCCTCCAGGAGCGCCTGCCCGGCGTGACCTGCCTGCGCGAAGTGCGCATCGCCGACTTCGAAGCTCTGCGCGAATTGCTGTCGCCGCTCCTGCAGCGCCGCGTGCGCCACGTGATCGAAGAGCATCAGCGCACGGTGCGCGGCGCCGAGGCGCTGCGGCACGGCCGGCTGGCCGAGTTCGGCGCGCTGGTCACGACGACGCACGGCTCGCTGCGCGATTTGTACGAAGTCTCGACGCCGGAACTCGACGCGCTGGCCGCCGCCGCCGCCGCAGTTCCCGGTTGCTACGGAGCGCGGCTGACCGGCGCCGGCTTTGGCGGATGCGTCGTCGCGCTGGTGCATCCCGACGCGCAGTCCGACTTCGCGCAGCGCGTGCCGCGCGCGTACCGCGCGAGCTGCGGGCGCGACACCGAAGTGCAGTGGTTCACGCCGGCCGGCGGGCCGCGCGAACTGCCTCTGCGCTCGAATTAGCGCGGCGCCGCGACCGCCACCACGGCGATCTGGCCGTGCGCGCGTCCGTCCGCCGCCGCTTCGCGCACCCACGGCTGGCCGCGCACGGTCAGGCCTGCCTGCTCGGCGGCGCGCAGCAGTTCCGTCTCAGCCTGCGCGGCGTCCGCGGCCAAGCCGACGAAACTCCAGCGCAGCCACCACTCGTCCTCGAGCGCCACCGGCTCGGCGGCGCCGTCGCCGGCCGGCGCGGGAGCGCCCGGTTCGAGCAGCACCGCCGCCACCCGCTCGCCGGCGTGACGCCACCAGGACGGGGCATCCATCGCCGCGTCGGGGCTGGCCGCGGGCGTGCGCCACATGCGGGCCTTAATCACGCCGAAGCGCTCGACCGCGTCGCTGGCGATGCGCGCCCGTCCCGCGCCCGTTGCGGGGGGGGGACGAAAGGCTTCGTCGAAGAAGCGCGCGTCCTCGCGCAACTCGTCGTACTCCTCGGTGCGGCGGCCCGAGGGGCCGGTCCAGGTCCAACGGAAGGGCGCGATGCGCTGACCCGGATGAACGACCCGCCAATCGCTCACTTCAGCGCGCACGCCGGCGCAGCTGGCGGCGCGCGGCAGGCCCGAGGCGTCGAGTTCCAGCGCCAATTCGCCCGCGTCCGTCGCGCGCGCAAAGACCGCGGCGTCCGGGGCGGCTGCACGAATCTCCTCTTCCCAGCCCCAGGGAAAGCGCAGCAGCGCCCAGCGCACCAGGCTCTCCGCGAGCAATTCGGCGCTGCCCCACTCGCGCCAGGGCTCGGCGTCGGTGCGCACCCAGCAGCCGTCGCCGCCGTCGAGCAGGAAGACGTTGCGCCCGCCGCCGTCGGAGGCCGTCATCACGAATTTGATCCGGTCCTGTCCGCCGATCCAGAGTTCCGCGTCCTGCTGCAGAGGCGCGGGCTCCGCGGGAAACGTCACGCGGCCGAGGGCGCGGAAGTGCCAAGCCGGGCCCGGCGGCGGCACCTCGCCTTGGTGGCGCGCGGCCGCCAGCAAGGCGCAGCGCGCGCGGCCGTCGGGAGCGGGGCTCTCGCCGCAGGCCGCCAGCAGCGCGCACCCGAGCAGGGCGAGTCTCACTTCTGCGCGGCCGACCACGCGCACAGGCGCTCGATGGCGGCGTTCAGAGTTTCGTGCTTCTTCGCGTAGCAGAAGCGCACCAGGTGGCGCCCGTCTGCTGGCCGCGCGTAGAAGGAGGAGCCGGGCACCGTGGCGACGCCGGCCTCGCGCACGAGGCGCATGGCGAAGGCGACGTCGTCCTCGCCGGGCAACTGGAACCGGCTCACGTCCACCATCGCATAGTAGGCTCCCTCGGGCACGTCGCAGGGAAAGCCGGCGCTGCGCAGCCCGTCCACCATCAGGCTGCGGCGCTCGCGGTAGCCGTCGCGCAAGGCTGCAAAGTAGGAATCGTCCCAGGCCAGCGCCTCGGCGACCGCCTCCTGCAGCGGCGCTGGCGCGCCCACCGTGAGAAAGTCGTGCACCTTGCGAATGCCGGGCGTGAGGGCGGGCGGGCTCACGACCCAGCCGATGCGCCAGCCGGTGACGCTGAAGGTCTTGGAGGCGCCGCTGATCACGATCGTGCGCTCGGCCATGCCCTCCTCGAGCAGCGGCGTGCGGTGCGGCCCGTCGAACAGGATCTCCTCGTAGATTTCGTCGGTGAACAGGATCAGATCTCGCTCGCGCACGAAGGCGCAGA
This sequence comes from uncultured Planctomycetales bacterium, assembly GCA_964453755.1. GTDB lineage: Bacteria > Planctomycetota > UBA1135 > UBA1135 > UBA1135 > JAQBVK01. The sequence goes on along the minus strand of CAYVPL010000005.1, from coordinate 5,298 downwards.
GTTCTTTGACTTCTTCCTGGCTGAAGACGCGTCCCGTGGGATTGTGCGGCGTGTTCAAGACCACTGCGGCGGTGCGCGGTCCGGCCGCGGCGCGCAGCGCGTCCACGTCCAAGCGCCAGCCGGGGCCGAGCGGCACGAAACGCGGCACGGCGCCGGACAGGATCCCGTCGGGACCGTAATTCTCGTAGTAGGGCTCGGGAATCAGCACTTCCTCGCCCGGATCCAGCACGCCCATCATGGCGGCGATGGTGGCCTCGGTGGCGCCGCAGGCCACCGTGATCTGGGTGTCCGGGTCCACCTTCACGCCGCGTCGCCGCTCCATCCACTGGCCGATCGCGGCCCGCATGCGGTCGCTGCCCCAGGTCGTGGCGTACTGGTTCAGGTCGGCGCGGATCCACCGGCAGGCCGCCTCCTTCAGGGCATCGGGCGCGGCGAAGTCCGGGAAGCCCTGCGCCAGGTTGATGGCTGCGTGCCGGCCCGCCACGCGCGTCATCTCGCGAATGACGGATTCCGAAAAGCGCGCGGCGCGCTGGGAGCCGCGGGCGGCCCGGCTGGTCATCGCGTGAGCGCCGCGCGCCAGGCGGCGGGCTGCGGGCCGAGATCCTGGCCGTAGAAGCGCGCGAGCGCGGCGCGCGCCGTGCCGGCGGTCACGGCGTCGGCGTCGGACAGGGCGCCGATCAGCGGCCCCAGGCTCTCGGGCGCGCCGATCTGCCCCAAGGCATAGGCTGCGGCGGTGCGCAGAGTGGGAATCGGATCGGCCGCGAGAATGTCAATGATCTGCGGCATCGCGCTGTGCGACTTCAGCAGCCCCAGGCCGAGCACCGCCTGAGCGCGGACGGTGGGCTCCGGATTGCGCAGCAAATGCATGAAGGCGGCGGTCATGCTGCCGTCGACGTCCTTCTCGTACTTGATCGCCAGCTGGAACAGGCAGAAGGCGGCGTTGCTCAGCATCGCCGGGCTGGCATCGGCTCGCATCACCGCGTCGAGGATGGGGGACACGGGCGTGTCTTCGGCGCACAGCACGCCGAGGCCGAGCAGAGCTTTGGCGGCGACTTCGGGCTCCGTGGCGGCAACGTTGCTGGCGATCAGCGGCGCCACGGCCGGGTCGCCGGAGAAGCCGAGCGCGGCGGAGGCGATGCCGCGATTGCGCACGGATCCGCTGACCACCTGATCTTCGAGAATCTCGCGGTTCTTGGCGACCAAACTGCCGAGCGCCAGCGAGAGCGTGCCAATTTTCTGCTGATTGTCCGAGCTGCGCGGCATCGCCATCAGGTCGGTCCAGGAGCGCAGGTGGCCGTCGCACTCCAAAATCACGTGTCCGACCTTGCGCGCCTGAGGATCGGAAGGCGGCAGAACCGAATCGTTGGCGGGTTCCGCCCCCGCGCCGGCGCTCGGATTCGCGGCGTTTTCGCCGGGCGCAGCCGGGTCAGGACCCTCGGGAGCCGGGTTCGGCGCCGCGCAGGAGGCGGCGAGCAGCAGAGCGACCGCCAGGAGCGTGGTGCAGGTGCGCATGTTTTCTTCGTTTACTATAGGACGACGCGCCCCGCCGGATCTTCCGGCGCCGCGACCCCCCCAGCCGATCCCGGCAGCAAACATGGCCTTTCACGAACTCATGGCGCAGGGAGGCCACCGCCGCCTGCTGGCCGTGCAGGATCGTTCCTGCGGCTTGCGCGCCTGGATTGCGCTGCACCACGTCGAGCGCGGTCCCGCCTTCGGCGGCGTGCGCGTGTGGTCCTATCGCAGCGAGCGCGAGGCCGTGGTGGACGCGCTGCGTCTGTCGCGCGCGATGACCTACAAGTGCGTGCTGGCGGGCGTGCAAGGCGGCGGCGCGAAGACGGTGGTGCTGGCCGACGAACTGACCGATCGCCCGGCCGCGATGGAGCAGCTCGGCCGTGAAATCGAAGCGCTCGGCGGCGCTTATCAAGCCGGGCCGGACGTCGGCTTCACGGCGGCCGACGGACGCGCGTTGGCGCGCGGCACCCGGCATCTCGCGCATCACGCCGAGGCCGGCGGCGGCGCGCTGCGTCCGGCCGGCGAAGCCACCGCCGAAGGCGCGGAGTGGGGCATTCGCGCCGCCTTGCGCGAGGCCGGACTCGCCGGTCCGCAGGGCGCGACGATCGCCATTCAGGGCCTTGGCTCGGTCGGACTGGCTCTCGCGCGACGCATGATGGCGGCCGGCGCGCACGTGATCGGCGCGGATCCGCGGACCGAGCGGACGGAAACCGCGCGCAGCATGGGCGTGGAGATCGTCGAACCCACCGCGATCACGGAAGTCGCCTGCGAGGTCTACGTGCCCGCGGCGCTTGGCGGCGTGGTGCACGACGTCACCGTCTCGCGGCTGCGCGCGCGGGTGGTGGCCGGCGTGGCCAACAATCCGCTGTCCAGCGATGCCCAGGCCGAGCAGCTCGCCGCGCGCGGCATCCTGTTCGTGCCGGATTTCGTGCTCAACGCCGGCGCGCTGATCGAAGGCGAATGCCACCGGCGCACCGGCCGCCTCACTTTCGAGCCGGAGCTGCGGCGCATCGGCGACACGGTGTCGCAAGTCATCGCGCGCGCCCGCCGGGAGGGCACTTCGCCCCTGGCCGCGGCGCGGGCGATGGCGGAAGAAGTGCTGCGCGCCGAGCGCGAGGCCCGTAGCGGTGCTGGGGCCGCAGCCACGGTCCACGCCGCCGAGTGAGCGAACCTTCACGAACCTCTCCGCCGTTCTCCTCGCCGACCACCGCTCCGACGCCCGCCCCCCCGCGGCCCGTCGCCGCCGAGGAGCGCGTCGCCACCCTCGACGTGGTCCGCGGCCTGGCCGTGCTCGGCATCCTGGTGATGAACGTCGTCGAGTTCGGCCAGCCGCTGCGCGCCTACTCCAACCCGGCGGGGGGGGGCGGGCAGGAGGGCGCCGATCTCTGGACCTGGTTCGTCCAGGCCGCTCTCTTCGACGGGAAAATGCGCGCCCTCTTCTCGATGCTCTTCGGCGCAGGGCTGGTCCTGATCGCCGACCGCATGGAGCGCAGCGGCCGCGGCGGCGAAGCGGCGGATCTGCTGCTGCGCCGCTGCCTGTGGCTGATTCCCTTCGGCCTCGTCGACCGCTTCCTGCTCCAGTGGACCGGCGACATCCTCTACATGTACGGCCTGCTCGGCGTCGTCGCGATCGCCTTCCGCAAACTGCGGCCGCGCGCGCAGATCATCGCGGGCATTCTCTGTCTCAGCGCTTTCGTGCCCATCGAGGCCTGGCATCACCATCAGGCCGCCGCGGTGCGCGCGCAGGCCGAGGAGGCCGCCGCTCTGGCCGCGGCGGGAGAAGAAGTGCCGGCCGAGCTCGCGGCCGCGCAAACCCGCTGGGAGCGTCGGCTGGCTCCGCCCAAGCCCGAAGCCGTCGAGCCGGAACTCGCGGCCATGCGCGGCAGTTACGCCGACGTCTTCGCCTACCGCTGGGACTATCACCACGGCTTCCAGGCCGACTACCTCTACTACTACTTCGTGTGGGACGTGCTCGGCATGATGCTGCTGGGCATGGGCCTGCTGCGCTTCGGCTTCTTCACCGGCGCGATGTCCACAGCCGCCTATCTGACGTTCATCGGCGCCGGGCTGCTGGCCGCGGCGGCCGCATTCCTGTGGGCGCGCGCGTGGGCCGCGACCGGCTTTTCCGGCGGCGCGCTCGAGCTGCGCTCGCTCAACGAGGCCACCTACGCCTACACCCGCGGCCTCATGGGCCTGGCTTGGGCCGCAGCTCTGATCCTGGTCCTGCGCGCCGGCATCGCGCGCGCTTGCACCGCCGCGCTGGGCGCCGTCGGCCGCATGGCCTTCAGCAATTACATTCTGCAGACGCTGTGCTGCACCTTCTTTTTCTTCGGCTACGGATTCGGCTTCTACGGCGAACTGTCGCGCTCGCAGCTGATGCTGGTGTGGCTGGCGGTCTCGCTGATCCAGATCGCCTTCAGCGTGCTGTGGCTGCGCGCTTTCCGCTTCGGGCCGCTCGAGTGGGCTTGGCGCTCGCTGACCTACTGGAAACTGCAGCCCTTCCGGCGGGCCGCGGCCGATCAACCGGAGTCGCGCTCGTCCAGCCAGGCCATCTGAATCGCTTCGAGAATTTTCTCGTTGCAGCCCTTCGGATCGCCGGCGAAGCCGGGCAAAGCCAGCACCAAGTCGCGCAACTCGGTGAAGCGCACGCGCAGCGGATCCGCCGCCGGATGCGCCTCCGCCAGCCGGAAGCCGATCTCCTGCACGTCGGTCCAGGCCAGGCGCTCGCCGCTCAATGCGCGCCCTCCTTGGTGAGATTGCGATTCCACTGCGGAATCTCCACGACCAGATCCCGGTCGCCGCGTGGCACCGCCTGGCAGGCGAGACGGCTCTGCAAAGTCAGACCGCGCGCGTTGTCGAGCTGGTCCTCCTCGTCGTCGTCAGCCGCCGGCAGGCTCTCCCCGCCTTCGCGCACGATCACGTGGCACGTCGAGCAGGCGCACACGCCGCCGCAGGCGTGATCCAACTCGATGCCGTGCGCCAGCGCGATGCGCAGGATCGAGCCGGGCTCGCCGTCGTGGCCCGGCGGCGGCGCCGCGGCGTCCACCTCGACCACCTTGTCCATCGGCAGGAAATGGATGCGGTAAGTCGCCATCAGGACAGCTCCTCGACGCGCTTGCCGCGCACCGCGGCGTCGGCGACGCGGCTCATCAGCTCCTCGGCGAGCGGGTAGGAGGCTTCCTCCAACTCGTCGAGAATGCCCTTCATTCGGTCCGGATCGCCGGCTTCCGCCGGAGCGGCGGCCAGCGCGTCTTCGGCGTCCTCCCAGGCCTGCTCCAGCCGGATCAACGCGCGGCGCTCGAGCGCCTTACGCGCGACCGCGAGATTCTTGCCCACGGCGCGCGCGACGATCTCCAGCTTCGCGCGCACGTCGGCGAGGCGGCGCGCCCGCAGGTCGGTCTCGCCGTGCGTCCACGCGTCCTGCAGCATGCGTTCGACCTCCTCGTCGGTGAGCCCGTGCTTGGGCTGCACCAGGATCTGCGTCGCCGCGCCGCTGCGCTCCTCGCGGGCGCTGACGCGCAGCACGCCGTCGGCGTCGAGCGTGAATTTGACCTGGATGCGCGGCATGCCGGCCGGCAGCGGGGGAATGCCGCGCAGCGTGAATTCGCCGAGCGCGCGGTTGTCGCGGCCCATTTCGCGCTCGCCCTGCACGACGGTGAACTTCACGGCGGTCTGGCCGTCCACGAACGTCGTGAATCCTTCCTGCGCCACGGCGGGAATCGCCGAATTGCGCGGAATCAGCCGCGCCACGCCGCCCTCGGCGGTCTCGATGCCGAGCGACAGCGG